>CAVCIJ010000134.1:0-7735 GCA_963601995.1 bacterium
TCGTTAAATCATCTTTTAAAGGCACGTCTTTTGTATACTGATTAAAATCATTCAAAACAGTCTCAAGTTTTTGCTGGGCACTCGAACCAGAAGACTTTTCAAAGGCTTTCATTACACGAGCTGTTGAATATTCTTCACCAGAGGAATTTCTGCTTTCCTGAAGACAATCTGTGTAAAGAAGAAGTGAATCACCGCTCTTCATATTAAAGCGCATTGTTTTGTATTCAACCGGAATATAACGCATTCCAACGAGACTTCCCGACGCTGATGTTCCTGCAACAGAGGCTTCCATTACCCTGCCGGCAGCATTTCTAAACAAAAGAGGCGGATGTCCGGCATTTACATAGTCAACTGTACTAGCATTAAAACGAAGCAAAATTCCTGTAAGATAATTTTCTACATCACCCTTATCCTTACAGATTTTATCATTCACATTGTACATTACGTCAGAAAGTTTTGTACTCATTCCGTTTACAAATTCTCGCGTAATGATTGACTTTGAAAGCATTGTTACTAATCCGGAAGAAATTCCATGTCCTGAAACATCAAAAAGCGCTGCTCCAGTAAGAGTATTTCCAGACGTAAAAAAGTCATATAAATCACCTGAAACACCAGCCATCGGCTTAAAGTAAAAAGCTACATCAAATCCGTCTACATGAGGAGCCTTTCGCATATAAAAACTTTGCTGAACAAAAGTCGCCATTTTCATATCGCGTGCGGCATCTGCGTTGATTTTTTCAAGTTGGGTGTTAAGTTCAGAAAGTTCCTTTGTTCTGTCTTTTACTTTTTGTTCAAGATGCGCATTTAAATCTTCTGCTTCGGCACGCGCTGCTGAAAATCTGGCTGCAAGTATAAAAAGAAACATAATTATAACCATCATCCAGCCGTACATTGAAATATATGGAACATTGTAAAGCCGCAGAATATTGTGAATAAAGAGATCGGCAATAACAGCAACAATCAGCGGTGAAAATCCGATTAAAAGAGGAACTATATCTTTTTGCTTTTTAAACACATCCCGCACAATCATAAACATTATGTAAAGAAGAGGAGGAATCAAAAAAAGCTGGGTAAGGTCTCGAAGCTGCCTGAGTTCAGGATAATTTTTTGAAAATGTTAAAAGTCCAAGCGGAATTACAACAAAGGCAATTCGTATTGCAAGAATCCATTTTTTTTCTTTACGTTTGAAAAATTCATTTATAAACGAAGTAACTAAGAAAGTAATAAAAAACGGAAGCGCATTTGACACGACTTTTTGAAATACAAGAAAATTCATATTTTCAAAAGGAAAGCCCGGAAGTTCATCAATGTAAAAAACGCTCAAATAAATGGCCGTAACAAGATTTATAAATGCAAACATAAAATTTTCTGTATCGCTCGTGCGCTGAAAGAAAATAAGAAGATGATAGGCCGCGATTACAAGAAGAATTGCTGCAAAAAGAAGATTTATCTGCGAGTTCCAAAAGTTCTGTCTTTTGCCTGACTCTTGTGCAAAAAAACTTTCGGCAATAAACGGTGCTGAAGTTACAGAACATTCTCCGTCTCCCCAGATTTTTATTTTTAAAATATTTTCTGAATCTGAATTTAAAACGCCAGAAGGAAGATGATAAACCCGCGCTGTATTCCAGGCACTCCATTCATTTTCAGGACCAAAGCGTCCTGTTTTTCCAATCAAAATTCCGTTAAGATAAGTTTCGTCTGCCATAGTAATTCTTCCAAGAAAAGCAGACAAATCTTGATTTTTTAAATCTGATGGAACATAAAATTTTCTTTGTAAATAAATAAATCCAGTTCCGTCCGGAATAAATTTTGTTAAATCAGAAAAGTCAGTAAAACTTATTTTTTTATACGCACCGTCTTCTTCAAGAGAATATTCCCACCCTTCCGTTAAAAGAACTGATTTACTTGAATTATTTTTGCAAGAAACATTCACAAAAAAACTTAAGCAAAGCACAGAAAAAAGTAGAATTTTTGATTTTTTTAACATCCTTTTGCTCCCTATAAAAGTCTATTCAGCAAGATTCATAAATCATCAACTAAAAATAGTTTTTAGAAAAATTGGAAACTTGTAAATACTATCAAAGCAAAAGTCTTGTATCCTAAAATTGAATTTTACAATTCACTAAAATTCTGTACAAAAGTCAGCAGAAAAATTATGACTCATCTGAGCTGTCTTTTTCTGAGAGAACTTTTTCCTGATATTCATAAAAAGTAAACCCCTGCCAAATCAAAGCATCTCGTTTTGTGTCAACTTCAAATTTTTGAGAATAAGTCTGGCTTACAGTTATTGTTCCCTTATTTCCGTATCCGTTATCGTAACTTACAGCAAAAGATTTTCCGTTGTCCTGAATATTTGCAAGAAGACAGCCTTCGCTTGCCTCAAAGTACGCAGAAAAACTTTGGGTTAAAAGAAGAGTGTCTGCGGTGTACTCATCGTTTTTTTTCCACGCCTGAAGTGTAAATCCGCTGCTGTCAGCAATAATAATAAAATACCCTTCGCATGTAACGCCGGCAGCTGTAATTGAAGAAATATCTTCAGACTGCCATTTTCCATACAAATCTTTTTGATCTGTGCTGTAAGCGTAAATATTCGCACAAGAAGTTAAAACTGCAAGAGAAAGTGCAAAAGCAAAAAATGAAAATATTTTTCTGTTCATAAAAAAATCTCCAATGAAAATTTCATATTCGCAACGAAACGATGCAGTAAATAAATCTCTTTTTCATTATATGATAATACGAAAGTTTTACAAAGCGTACAAAAATTTATAAAAAAAATTCTTGTAAACTGAAAAATGATTATAAAATTCTTTACACAAAAATCAAAGTCAGTTAAGGGCATCTCTAAAAACTGCAATTTTTAAGGATTCACTTAAAAAAAAGTTTGTAAATGACAATATCATTGTTTTTTGATAGACTAAAAACGTTGTTTTATGAGGGAAAAATTCTAAAATAAAACACTAAAACAAATTTTCAGGAAGTTAAAAATGCTTTATTATCTGGGCGGTTTTTTAACAAAATTTTGGGGTCCGGCAAGACTTTTGCAGTCTTACGCGATTTTAATCGTTCTTGCAATTTACACAGGTTTTTTTGTAACAAGATTTCTTTTACCGAAATTCTATAAATTTCTTCCAAGCGACAGAGGACGCGAGTTCACGCTTACAAAAGAGGCAGCTAAGGGAAAACCAACAGGCTCAGGTGTTGTTTGGGTAAGTTTTTTTGTGATTCTTGCATTTATTTTTTGTCCATTAAACTGGCTTGAAGGCGGAATTCTTTTTTTAACATGGATTATTATGCTTACCGGCTATTTAGATGACAGAAGCGAAAAGGGCTGGGGCGAATACATAAAGGCTTTCTTAGATTTAATTGTGTGCCTGGCAGCAAGTTTTCTGTTAGCTCATTTTATGAAAAATGAATTTGCCGATGGAAGACTTTACTTTTGGTTTCCATTCACTTCAAAGCTAATTCATATTCCTTCGTGGCTTTATATAATCATAAGTACAATTCTTCTCTGGATAAGCATAAATACAACAAACTGCACTGACGGCGTTGACGGATTAAGTTCATCTTTAGTTTTATTTGCACTTGTTATAATGGGAATTATTTTTTACATGGTTTTAGGTCATATAGACATTGCAAATTACCTTCTTGTTCCAAGTTTAAAAAGAGGTGCTTCCTGGGCTTTAATCACATTTACATTAGCTGGCGTTCTTATGGGATATTTGTGGCACAACGCATTTCCAAGTTCAGTTTTAATGGGGGATGCAGGGTCAAGAGCACTTGGTTTTTACATTGGTATATGCGTTCTTGTAAGCGGCAATCCGCTGATGTTTCTGGCAACTTCGTCAATCATCTTTGTAAACGGCGGAATGGGACTTTTAAAAGTTGCGCTCAAACGATTTCTGCACATTTCGATTTTTGAAAACATACGGTTTCCGCTGCACGATCATATGCGGAAAAACAAAGGCTGGTCGCCGACTCAAGTTTTAATCAAATTTGTAATCATACAGATTTTAATTACGTTTGCAATGCTTGCAATTTTCTTTAAAGTCCGCTGATTAAAAAAAAAGGGGAAAATATATGAACAGAAGACGTGTTGTTATTACAGGAATGGGTGTTGTTTCGCCAGTTGGAAATACTGTTGACGAAGCATGGGAAAATGTAAAGAACGGAAAAAGTGGAATCGGAAAAATTTCTCTCTTTGATCCGGAGAGGCTTGGAGTAAAAATTGACGCTGAAGTAAAAAATCTTGATGTAGAAAAGTACGGAATCAGTTCGCGTGCAACAAGAAAAATGGCACGTTTTTCAAAATTCTGCTTAGCAGCATCTGCACAGGCAATTTCAGATTCAGGCTACACAAAGGAAAGTCTTCAGAACGAAAAAACAGGCGTAATGATTGGCTGCTGCATTGGTGGAATGGACGCAACTTCAGAAGGATTTAAAAAACTCGACGATCCTAATGCTGGACCTTCAAGAATTCCACCTTTAACTACTCCACTGATGATTTCAAACGAAGCAGCAGCGAATGTAAATATTTATTACGGACTAAAAGGATTCAGCTGGACTTTGGGAACTGCCTGTGCTTCTGGAACAGATGCTCTCGGACTTGCAGCAGACTTAATCAGGGCTGGAAGATGCGATTTGTGCATTTCCGGCGGAACAGAAGCAGCAATTACAGAATTCAGCATTGCAAGTTTTGAAGCACTGCAGGCACTAAGTCACAGTTACAATGACACTCCTCAAAAAGCAAGCCGTCCCTTTGATAAAGACAGAGATGGATTTGTTTTAGGAGAAGGAGCTGCGATTTTTATGCTGGAAGAACTTGAGCACGCAAAAAAACGCGGTGCCAAAATTTACGCAGAACTTGCAGGATTTGGTTCAAGCTGCGATGCTTATCACATTACAGCACCATTGCCGGATGGAAGCGGTGCCGCTCTCGCAGTAAAAGAAGCACTTGAAGATGCAGGACTAAAACCAGAAGACATTCAATATTATAATGCTCACGGAACTTCAACTCACGCGAACGATTCTGGCGAAACAAAAATGCTTAAAGATGCCTTTGGTGAACATGCATACAAACTTCACATTTCATCAACAAAATCAATGACAGGACACTTAGTTGGAGCAGCGGGAGCAATAGAAGCACTTTTTTGTGTAAAGGCAATAAACGACAACTTTGTTCCGCCAACAATAAATCTTGAAAATCCAGATATTGAAGGCGGCTGCGATCTTGATTACACAGCAAATGTTGGAGTTGAAGCAAAAATCACTGCAGCAGCATCAGCATCACTTGGTTTTGGCGGACATAACGGCTGCGTAATCATAAAAAAATTTGAAGACTAAAAAAATTTTCCAGGAGTAAACTGCAAAAATTCCAGCTGTTCAAAAAACTCCCGGCAAAAAAATTGAACATCAATAAAAAATCAGCTATAATTTTCGTAAAAATTGGAGGTTTATATGAAGGTTTTGGTTATTGGCGGAGCAGGATACATTGGAAGCCATGTTGTAAAAGAGCTTATGGCTAAAGGACATTCTGTTACTGTTTTTGATAATCTTTCTAGCGGACTTATTCAGAATCTTTTTGAAGAAAATGATTTTATTGCAGGAGACATTCTGCACAAAGAAAGTCTGGACGCAGCTTTTGAAAGAGGATTTGATGCTTTTATTCATCTTGCAGCATTTAAGGCTGCCGGAGAAAGCATGATAAAACCGGAAAAATATTCTGTAAACAATATTACTGGAACTCTGAACATTTTAAACAGTGCGGTTGAACACGGCTGTTTGAATATGGTTTTTTCTTCAAGTGCCGCTGTTTTTGGAGAACCAAAATATCTTCCAATCGACGAAAATCATCCTAAAAATCCAGAAAATTACTATGGATTTACAAAACTCAAAATTGAAGAATTTATGGCCTGGTACGAAAAGCTCAAGGGATTGAAGTTTGCCGCACTCCGCTACTTCAATGCAGCCGGTTACGATACAGAAGGAGTTCTCTACGGACTTGAAAGAAATCCTGCAAATCTTCTGCCTGTTATGATGGAAGTTGCCTGCGGAAAAAGAGAAAAAATTTCTATTTTTGGAAATGACTATTCTACCCGCGACGGCACCTGCATCCGCGACTATATTCACGTAAGCGATCTTGCAACTGCCCACGTTCTTGCGCTCGAGTACATTGCAGAAAAAAAAGAGTCTCTCACATTGAATTTGGGAACTGGAAACGGAATTACAGTTACTGAAATGCTTGAAGCAACACGCAAAATTACAGGCAAAAATATAAAGGCTGAATATGTTGGAAGACGAGCCGGTGATCCTGCGCAGCTTACAGCAACTTCAGCACGCGCAAAAGAAATTCTTGGCTGGGAACCAAAATATTCAGATGTAAACACCTTGATTGATTCAACATACAAGGCTTACACAAAATACTACGCTAAACACAGCAAATAAAATGATTAACAATAAGGCCGGTAGTTTTTGCTGCCGGTCTTTTTTATCGCAATTTTTTATAAATCAGGAAATTCTAAAAAAGTATTAAAAATGATTTTTTTAGATATCCTCTACAAGAACTAAAATTTCCAGGAGATTTTTATGGAAGTAGAATTTAATCAGCTTAGAAATTGGATCGATGAGCACACTCACGATATGGTTGAATTTGAAAGCATCCTTACAGCAGCAAAGGCTCTTGCTCCGGAAAACGGTGGCAGCGGAGAATGGAAAAAATGCCGCGAAATTGAAAAATATCTGTCGGCAAACGGAATCAAAAACTTTGAACACTATGACGCACCTGATAAAAGAGTTCCGGAAGGAACAAGGCCAAATCTTATTGCCACGATTCCAGGTGCAAAAAATGACTATAATATCTGGATTTGTGCCCACATGGATGTAGTTCCGGTTGGAGAACTAAAACTTTGGGAAACAGATCCGTGGAAAGTAATTGAAAAAGACGGAAAAATTTTTGGACGAGGAGTTGAAGACAATCAGCAGGGACTTTGCAGCGGTGTTCTTGCGGCCTTAAGTTTTGTAAAGCAGCACATAATTCCTGAGCACACAATAAAACTTCTTTTTATGGCAGACGAAGAAGTCGGTTCAGTTTACGGAATGAATTATCTTTTAAAAGAACATCAGAATCTTTTTAACAAAAACGACAGAATTTTAATTCCAGACGGAGGCGACAGCAGAGGCGAAACAATTGAAATTGCCGAAAAAAATATTCTCTGGCTGGAATTTCACACAATCGGAAAACAGTCGCACGGTTCGCGCCCAGATCTTGGCAAAAACGCAATGCTTGCCGGCTGTGATCTTGCACTAAAAATAAATGACCTTGAAAATTTCTTCAATCACAAAAACACACTTTTCGATCCGCCGTCATCAACTTTTCAACCTACAAAAAAACTTCAGAACGTTGAAGGCGTAAATTTTATTCCAGGCGACGACATCTTCTGCTGCGACTGCCGCATCAATCCAGAATACACGCTTGACGAAGTAAGGGCTGAAATTACTAAGCGCATAAAATCTGTTGAAGAAAAGTACGGCGTAAAAATCGAAGTAAAAGAACTTCAGGCAGAGCAAAGTCTCCCAACCTCGCAAGAAAGCAGCGTTGTAAAAGAACTTAAGGCTGCGATAAAAAATGTGCACGGAATCGAAGCAAAGTGCATTGGCGTTGGCGGCGGAACAGTTGCTGCAGGCTTAAGAAATCTCGGACTTCCGGCAGTTGTATGGAGCACAATGGACGAGCTTGCCC
>CAVCIJ010000135.1:0-6246 GCA_963601995.1 bacterium
GCTCATCAAGTTTAAGGAAATTCCTAAAATTCTTAATCCAATCAAAGTGAAAAGAATACAAAGCGGTATGGAAAGTGAAATTGTAAGCGTTGCGCGCCAGTCTGCAAGAAACAGAAAAATTACAATGACCGCAAACACAATTCCCATTACACCGGAACTGATTACAGTTTTGAGCGACGCTTTTACCTGACGGCTGTCATCAGAAATTATGTGAAATTTTACCGCACCGCCAGTTTCTTCTGTGATTGAGTTTAAAACTTTCTTCACGGATTTACAGATTTTTACAGTGTCGCCGTCATTTCGTTTCGTGATACTCACAATTGTAAGTGGATTTATGCCGTCCGTTACAAAAGAATCTTCTTCAGGATATGCAAGACTTACCGTAGCAACATCGCCAAGCCTGATAATATTATTTTTGCCTGCAACGCCAACCGGCAATTCTTCAATATCTTCTATTGATTTAAATCCGCCGGCATAGCGCACCTGAATCTGCCGATTTTCGTAAACGGCATTGCCAAGCGGAATTGTAGTGTTTCCGTAATTTAAAACCTGATAAACAGACGCAACAGAAATTCCTTTTGAAGTCAATTCATCAACATTCAGTTTTACTTCAACTTCCAGTTCTTTGCCACCGTCAATCTGAACTTCCGAAACGCCGTCAATCTGAGTGAGTTTTGGCGTTAATTCATCTTTGATATATTGTGTCACACGTCCAGTATCCTGCCCCGCTTCCACAGAAAAAGAAATTATCGGCAACATAGACATTCCGCCCACAAATGCAGTCGGTTCACCTTGAATTCCGTCTGGCAACTGATCTTTTAAATTGGAAATTCGGTTACGTAACTCAACAAGCTGATCGTATGCATCGTAGCCATCCGCATATGTAACGGTAATCCAGCTCAAAGAATTGTATGATTGACTTTCTACTTTTTTAAAATGCGGCAGAGTTACAAATTCTTCCTCAAGGATTTTTGTTACGTCCTGTTCAACATCTTCCGCACTAGCCCCTGGATAAACGGTCATAACGATTGCTTGTGGCATTGTAATGTCTACCATAAATTCTGTGCGCATTCCTGAAAGTGAGTAAATTCCAAAAACTGCAAGAACAACGAGAATAATTGAAATTACAACCGGATGTTTTACCGAAAACTCAGAGATTTTCATTCAATGCCTCTTCATAAAGTTTTACTTTTTGGCCGTCAAAAATAAAATTCTGACCATCCGTTACAAAAAATGTGTCTTTGTATTCATCACCAACAATGAAGAATTTTCCGTCATTTGCGGTAGTTTCCGGCATCAAATAATGCACGGTCTGATTTTTTTCGTCATAAGTGTAAAGTGAACCGTCCAGTTTTTTAGTCTGGAGCGGCAAAACTGCAACATTTTCGTGAATTTTGTAGGCAACCTGAACTTTTACAAACATTCCGGGTCTGAATCTTTCGCCGGGATTATCAAGACGGCACACAACTTCAAAAGTTTTGCTTTCCGCAGAAACGTACGGAGCAATATTTTCTATTGTGGCAGAAGTCTGAGCATCTTCGTACATATTTTTTTCTGATGGACGAGTGACGTTCACCTTTAAATTATTTTTTTCAAGAGTGAATAAATCAAAATATTTTTCTGGAACTTTAAGGCGCACAACCTGATTATTTAAATCCGCAAGAACTGCAATCGGAGTTCCCTGAGCACCAACACTGCCTACAGCCTGATCTGCAATCAAAATTGTTCCGTCAACCGGCGCACAAACTTCCGTGTAATCCATCTGAAGTTTAGCCAAATCATACTGTGCCTTTGAAGCATCGTACTGGGCTCGTGCCTGATCATAATTCTGCTGAGTAGTCGACCCTGATTTATAAAGACTTTCAATCCTGTCGTAAGTACTTTTTGCCGCAGAATATGCCGCCTGAGCCTGAAGCATCTGCTGTTTGAACGGTGCATCGTCAATTTTTGCAAGCAAAGTGTCTTTTTTTACAAAATCCCCGGCCTTTGCAGGATATTCCATGATTGTACCGGAAACAAACGGTACGACGGGAATCATAACTTTTGCTTCCACATATCCGCTGATTGTGATTGATTCCGTAAGATTTTGAATTACCGGTTTTTGCACAACAATCACAGGAAAAACCGCAGATTTTTCTTCCGTTTTCTTCTTTCCTGTAACAAAAATAATTAAAAATACAAATAAAGTGGCAACCAGAATAAAAATTGCGACTTTCAGTAATTTTTTTGACAAAGGTTTCATAGAAAAAAATTTAATACTAAAAAATTGATAATTCAATAGACAAATTTTTTCTTTTGTCTAATAATCAGTTTTGATGACAGCCGATTTACAGAATTCTGAAACAAAGAAAAAGATGGCGGAAGCTTTAAAAAAGCTCGTAAAAAATAAAGCTTTTACAAAAATCACGGTCAGCGAAATATGCAGTGAATGTTCAATAAACCGCAACACTTTTTATTATCATTTTGAAGATATGTACGACCTTCTTTACTGGACGTACGATCAGGAAATTAAAAATATAATAAGTTCTTTTCAGTGCTCAAAATCTGACATTACGCAGGCTTTTAAATTTATTTTTGAATACATAGACAGCAATATTCAACTTTGTCAGGCCGCTTATGAATCTTTAGGTGAACAGGAACTTAAAATTCTTTTTGAAAATGACCTTCACAGTTTTTTAACAGCCACAATTGCTTTCACAGAAGAAACTGATGTCTGTTCTATTTCTGAAGATTTTAAAAATTTCCTGACATTTAATTTTACCGCAATGCTAGGCTCTCAAATTGTGTGGTACATAAAATATAACGAAAACATAGACAGGGCAAAGTATCTTGATTACGCGAAAACCACACTCTATACCTCGCTAAAAAGCACAATTTCCGAAGCCGCTGCAAAAAATTTATGATTTTTGATTTTCTATGAGTTAGAACCGTCCAAAAAGTCCATATTGTAGTGTTATTCCGACCCCGAAACGTAAATAGCGTGACTTTCCACAAGGCAAGTCACGCCCGTATGATTAAAGGCTTCTCTAAAAAACTAGTTTATCGCTGATTTCGCCACTGACAGAAAATTTTTCGAGCAGGTCTTCAACTGTAAGTTTCTTTTTTTCTTCGCCTTTTGCATCAAAAACAATCTTTCCGTCCATCATCATAATAAGGAGGTTGCCGTAGCGCAGTGCGTCTTTCATATTGTGAGTGACCATAAAAGTTGTGAGATTGTCCTGTTTTACAAATTCTTCTGTAAGTTCAAGAACTTTTTTTGCAGTTTTTGGGTCAAGGGCGGCAGTGTGCTCGTTAAGCAACAGAAGTTTCGGTTTTTGAAGAGTTGCCATCAGCAAAGTTAATGCCTGACGCTGACCACCGGACAAAAGTCCAACCTTTGCAGTCATACGATTTTCAAGACCAAGGTCAAGAAGCGCAAGTTTCTGGCGATACAGCTCTTTTTCTTCATTTTTGATATGCCATGCAAGACCGCGCCTTTTGCCGCGACGCATTGCCATTGCAAGATTTTCTTCAATTTCCATATTTGCGGCAGTACCCATCATAGGATCCTGGAACACACGACCAAGATATTTTGCGCGCACATATTCAGGCTTACCGGTCAGATTTTTGCCGTTCAGAACAATTGAACCTGTATCCGTATAATGCACACCGGCAATAAGATTTAAAAGCGTGGACTTTCCCGCTCCGTTACCGCCAATTACGGTAACAAAATCGCCTTCTTCCAGTTCAAGATTTACGCCACGGATTGCTTTTTTTTCTGTAATAGTTCCCGGATTAAAAGTTTTTGTAACGTTTGTAAGTTTTAACATTTTTCCCCTAGAATCTATTTTGTAGCACCATAATCATCTGCAACGCCTGTAGAATCCATTTCGCGCTTGAAATTATCGTCGGCGTGGCGGGTATCTTTTTCGTTTGCAGGGCCTTTGTATGCGCGGCGTCGTTTATCAATCCACTGTTTGCAAACCGGTACAGAAAGAGCAATCGCAACAATCAAAGCGGTAAGGAGTTTTAAATCCGTAGACTTTAAACCAAGCTGAAGAACAAAGGCAATTACAATTCTGTAAATAATAGAACCAAAAACGACCGCAATCAGAGTCCACCACATTCCAAAACGAGAACCAAAAATAACTTCGCCAATAATAATAGAAGCCAGTCCCACAACGATTGTTCACATTCCCATCTGAACGTCGCCGTATCCCTGACTTTGAGCAACCAGTGCACCACTTAAAGCAACAAGTCCGTTAGAAACCATCAGACCAATAATTTTTGTAGTGTCAGTGTTCACTCCCATTGCCCGCACCATATTTTCATTTGCACCGGTCGCACGGATTGCACTTCCGTATTCTGTTCCAAAAAACCAGTACATAAGGCCAATCACGGTGGCAATTACAATCACGCCAATAATCAGCGAACTTTGAGTTGTATTAAGTCTGCCATCAGTAAGGTTAATAAGACCTTTCATAATTGTAGTTTTTCCCAGAAGCGGCGTATTAGGCTTGCCCATAATCCTGATATTTATTGAATAAAGTGCTATCTGAGTCAAAATACTTGCCAGAAGAATGTTAATTTTTAGTTTTGTATTCATAATTCCGGTAACAGCACCGCAGGCAAGCCCCATCAAAAATACAAAAATCAGCGTCAGCAAAGGATTCATACCCTTTACAATCAAAACCGCAGTAATAGCGCCACCGGCAGCAAAAATTCCGTCAACAGTCATATCGGCAATATTCAGAATTCTGAAAGTTAAATAAACTCCCAAAGTCATTAATCCCCAGAGAACTACCTGAGAAACGGCACCCACCATAGCATTAAGAACAGGCATTTAATTTCTCCATGTTTTAATTTTTTTAAATTTCCTTTTATCAAGTAAGGGAAAGCCTTCCCCTGTCTTCAGCCCGCATTCGCGGTCTTCCGCCACCTAGGGAGTGGCGGTCAAAGACCGCAAAAACAGTCCAGTGGACTGTTTTTAGAGAGTCTCCGAGTAGCTATGCTACGAAGGTTCTAACGGGGCAAATCCCTGACAATTGATAAAAACTCGTTCCAGAATAAAAACAAGTTCTTACCAATTGCCCCGTAACGCCCCAGTCGTTTGCAAAGCGTCACGGGAAAATTTATTAATCTAGAACATTATAGATGCTGAAACAAGTTCAGCATGACATACACGGTCATTCCGGGCTTGACCCGGAATTTAATGGTCTATTACAAATCAGCAGGAATCGTAACGCCAAGAGCATCAGCCATTGTCTGATTTACTTTAAGGTCACAAACGTCAAGGTACTGAATTGGCATTTCGGCAGGATTTTTTCCGTTCAAAATTTCTACAGCCATTTTTGCAGTCTGTTTTCCAAGTTCGTAATAGTTAATTCCGTAAGTTGCAATTCCGCCGGCATCGCACATACCTTCTTCACCGATAATAATAGCTTTGCCGTTTTCAAGACAAACCTGACCAACAAGTGACATTCCTGCAGCAATCATATTGTCTGTTGGTGAATAAAGAACATCACACTTACCGCAAAGAGCCTGTACAACCTGAGCAATTTCGTTTGAATTTGAAACTGTTGCTTCAACATAGTTTAAACCAAGTTCATCGCAGGCAGCTTCTGCAAGGTCAATCTGAAATCTTGAATTCTGTTCTGAAGAGCAGAAAAGCATTCCGACAGTTTTTGCTTCCGGGAAAATCTTTTTCAAAAGTCGCATCTGAGCAGCAACCGAAGTTAAATCTGAAGTTCCAGTTACGTTTGTTCCAGGCATTGTGTTAGATTTTACAAGATTAGCCGATGCAGGATCTGTAACAGAAGAAATAAGAACTGGAATTGTAGAAGTCAGGTTTGCAACAGCCTGTGCAGCCGGAGTTGCAATAGCAAAAATCAAATCATCTTTGTCGTTAATAAGTTTTTCTGCAATTGTTACGCAGTTAGCCTGTTCACCCTGGGCATTCTGAAAATCAATTTTAATATTTTCGCCGTCTTTGTAACCAGCTTCAGCAAGGCCGTCAACAAATCCCTGATAGTTTTTATCAAGGGCAACGTGTTCCATCAGCTGAATAACGCCAACTTTAATAACTTTTTTACCATCTTTCTTTGCACAAGAAGTCAAAGATAAAGAAGCAACGCATGCAAGAGCAGCAACAACTCCAATTATTTTTTTCATTTATTGCCTCCATAAAAATCCAGTTTTTTGACCAGAATTTTTATTATTTGAATGATTGATTATATAGAAATTTTTTCATTATTAATAGTAAATCTA
>CAVCIJ010000136.1:0-4842 GCA_963601995.1 bacterium
AGAATGTGCAGTTAATGAATAAAAAGTTTGCAACGCAAACTTTCAGAAGATAAAAACTGACGGCATTTTTCGGCAGTTTTTATCTTAATCTAAAATTTTTTCTAATGAATTTTAAACGGACTTTTCTTTAAGGAATTTAAAACTCCTCTATCCGCGCCAAAAGGAACTATGCTTTCAGTTTGACTTTGCGGATTTATTACAATTCCTAAATCTAAACAGAAAAGAGCAAAATCATCATAGTCAGAATCATTAAGCTTTGTGTAAAGATATGGACCTTTGCGCACAAAATACGGATTTAAAACCTTATCCCACAAAAACCAGTCTTTTTCGCTGCGCTCTTGAAGTGCAGCAATCAGATTATAAACCGAACGCGCATAAGCGGCTTTTAAAGGAGACGGAATCTCTGTCAAAAAGAATTTGTATTCAGATTTTATTCTTTTTGTCTCTTCCAAAACTGAACTTAGGGAATCTTTTTCATTGTCAAATCTTACTGCAAGAACATAAATTTCCTGCGCCCAGGCCAATGGAAACTGAAGCATAACGTATTTTTTCTCACTCCAGTTTATTGAGTTTTCATCTTTGTCCAAAAGCCATGGTTTATAAAAAAAGTTTTCCTCACCGCCAAATTTCTGAGCCGCCTCAGTACATTTTTCTTTGCTGCAAAAGAAAAGAAGATTACGTTTAGAATTCAACAAGGTCGAAACAGCTTTTTCTAATCTAAAAGAACAATCTGTTATAAAAGAGCCGTTCGCACCACGATTTAAAAAATTTTTTAACATTGTAAAAGAACTCGAACCGCCCCAGCCTAAAATTGCACGACCGTTTTCCTGACACAAGTCTGTCAAGCGAACATTTTTTGCAGTATACAAAAAACATCCGCGTGCTCTTTTTACCGTTCCATAGCGTTTGTATAATTCCAAAGCAAAGTTTTCTTTGTCCATAAAAAATCCGTTAAAAATTAAAGTTCAGCAAGTTTTTTAAGCACAAGTTCAGTAGCAGTTTTTGGATTTACCTTTCCGCCGCTTGCCTTCATTACCTGACCCATAAGCCATCCGACAACATTTGTTTTTCCGTTTTTATAATCAGCTACAGCCTTTGTATTTTCAGCAAGAACCTTGTCTACAACACTTTCAATTGCACCAGCATCCTGAACGGTTTCCATTCCTTCTTCCTTAATGATTTGAGAAGGCATCTTGTTTGATTCAAGCATTTTTGCAAAAACAATTTTTCCCTGTGCATTGTTGATTTTTTTATCAGCAATTGCATTTACAAGTTCAGTTATGTGATTTGGCGAAATTGATACGTCATTTATAGTTTTTTTCTGTTCATTCAAAACTGCAAGAAGTTCAGCAAGAATCCAGTTTGCAACTTTTTTTACATCTTTTGCGCCCTTTGCTGCCTCTTCAAACCAAACTGCAAGATCACGGCTGCCTGTTAAAGTTTCAACATCAAAATCAGAAAGTCCATATTCTTTTTTAAGACGAGTCCTTTTTGCTTCAGGAAGCTCGCCTACTTTTTCACGCGCCCTTTCAATCAATTCATCGCTTACAGTAAAAGGCTTAATATCTGGCTCAACAACAAAGCGGTAATCCACAAAAGAATTTTTTGTACGCATAATTCTTGTAACACCGTTATCTTCGTCCCAGTTCATTGTATTTTTGAATCCCGGAGTAAATTCCTGCCTGTCTTCCTGGAATTCTTTAAGTTGACGCTGAGCTTCATAAGTGCAGGCTTCGCGAATTGACTTAAAACTGTTCAAATTTTTAATTTCGCTGATTGGAGTGTGATAGAGTTTGCCATCTTCCCAAACATTCAAGTTAATGTTTGCATCGCATCTCATATTTCCTTCTTCAAGATTTCCGTTTGTAACTTTTACATAGCGCAAAATTTCTTGAACAGTTTCCATAAAAAGTGCTGCTTCTTCAGGACTTGTCATATCCGGCTTTGTTACAATTTCAATCAGCGGAGTTCCAGAACGGTTATAATCAATGTAAGAATGTGACCCCTGCAAGTGCAAGGATTTTCCTACGTCTTCCTCAAGGTGAATGCGTTCAACTCTAACCCGGCGGTATTTTCCGTTTTCAAGAATACAGTTTTCGCCAATAAAATTCTTTTCCCTGCATTTTGCACCACCAGGCTGCTGATCTTTTGGGTACTTGTGCATAGGCAGATCAACATAGCCGTTTGAACAAAGCGGAATATCATACTGAGTAATCTGATAACCCTTTGTAAGATCAGGATAAAAATAATGTTTACGGTCAAATTTTGTAAATTTTGCAATTGAACAGTTAAGTGCATGTCCTGCAACAGAACCAAGTTCAACATAACCCTTTGAAATTCTAGGCATTGCGCCGGGCAAACCCAAGCAAACCGGGCATACGCGGGTATTAGGAATTCCACCATAACGATTTTCGCAAGCGCAGAACGCTTTGGTTTTTGTTAAAAGCTGAGTGTGAATTTCACATCCAATAACAATTTCCCACTTATCTATAGCCATTTTTTTTTCTCCAAACTGACTTAAAAATCTCCTCTGAAAATTCAGGCGGACTTTATTTTGCTGATTTTTATCTCTAAAAAAACACTGAAAATGATTTTAAAAACTTTATTTTACAGGAACTCCGCAAAGCGGATGATCATTTTCCCAGTTTTGTGCAAGACGAAGAATCTTCTTTTCATCAAACATTTTTCCGGCAAACTGAATTCCAACAGGCATTTTTCCATTTGCCTCACTTGTAAAACCAGCAGGAACACTAACAGAAGGAATTCTTGCAAGATTCACAAAGGTTGTAAAAAGGTCGCTCAAATACATTGCAAGCGGATCATCGTACTTTTGACCAAGTTTGAACGCAGGAGTCGGACATGTAGGGCACAAAATCAAGTCGTAAGTTTCAAAAAGTTTAGCAAGTTCCTTTTGTATTCTTGCGCGCACAGACATTCCCTTTTTGTAAGTTGTGCCCGAAAACTGCTCAGAAAGCACATAGTTTCCAATTATAATGCGGCGCTTTACTTCAGGACCAAATCCATCAGAACGAGTGTCCTTATAAAGTTCATCATAACCGTGACCATTATCTACACGTGCGCCGTAGCGGATTCCATCAAAGCGGCTCAAATTAGACGCTGCTTCAGAAAGTGCAATAACGTAATAACTTGCAATCGATGCATCAAGAATCGGAAGATCAACAACTTCCACAGACGCACCTTTTTTTGTAAACCAGTTCCTTACATTTTCAAAAACTGCACTAACATCAGAGTCCATTCCCTTTGTTTCAAGAAACTGCTTTGGAACGGCAATTTTCATTTTTGCAATTTCAGAATCAGAATAAGCTTCAAGATTTGAAAGAGACTTTCCTTCAGGAAGATCAGCACTTGTGTCATCGTACATATCAATTCCGCACATAACACTTAAAGGAAGTGCAATGTCAAGCGGAGTGTGACCAATAATTCCAACCTGATCCAGCGATGAACCGTAAGCAACAACGCCCCATCTCGAAAGCACTCCGTAAGTAGGCTTAAGTCCGTAAACGCCGCAGTAACTTGCCGGAAGCCGCACAGAACCGCCAGTCTCAGTTCCAAGTCCAAACAAAGCCTGATTTGCACTTACCGCTGCAGTAGAACCGCCTGAAGATCCGCCAGAAACATAATCGCGGTTAATAGGATTTCTTGTAGGCCCGTAAATTGAATATTCTGTAGAAGAGCCCATTGCAAACTCATCTTGATTACATCTTCCAAGAGGAATCGCACCGGCTTCCTTTAAGCGTGCAATAACAGTTGCATTGTAAGGTGCAACATAGCCCTGAAGAATTTTGCTTGAGCAGGTAAGTTTTTTACCCTTTACAGAAATATTGTCTTTGTTTGCAAAAGGAATTCCCAAAAGCGGCTTTTTTTCAAAAAGTTCATCTAAACTTCCATCAGCGCGGGCAAGAGCAATTTCATTGTCAGCAGAACGTGCAAGTTCAAGAGCGTCATCATAAATTTCAAGAAAGGCATTCAGTGCAAAAGGTGATTTTTTGTCAGACTCAAAAGCGTCAATCGAATTTTTTACAAGAGACTCGCTTGTAACGCTGCCGTTTTTTAAAGATTCTAAAGTTTCTTTTATTGTATACATATTTTTATCCGTTTATGATATTTCTAAAAATTCAATCTTTAAAAACACCATTCATTTAATTTTCGCAAATTTAAAAAAAAATATCGAAAAAAGCAAAGATTTAAGCACCCTCGCCCAAAACTTTTGGAACCTGGAAGTAACCGTCCATAAAATAATCTTTGTTGATATTTTTAACGTCGTGAATATCAAGTCCCTGAACAATTTCGTCCTCGCGTAAATTTTCAGCCTTTGTAGTTGGATAAGCATCGTAAGGATTTTCGCTGTCATCATATTTTGAAAGAATTTCAAAGTAACCAACAATTTCATCAACCTGTTTTTTCAAGGTAGCCATGTCTGTGCTTTCTGGAGAAAGCCGCGAAAGATACAGCAAAGCCTCAAGCGTATCTTCATTTACTGTTTTATGTTCACTCATAACTTGCGATTATAACGATTTTAAGAGAATTGTGGAACACTGATTTTAGAATTGCTTTTTATAATCTGGAGCATATTTTACTTCTTGCGGCCGCTGTTCCAGCCTTCGCTAACCGCTCATTCCAGCGCTACGCGCCGGAACTAAAGGGCTTCCATAGCGGGCTAAGCTTTTTTTGAAAATTCAAAAATTTCATTTCTAGCGGAAAGAAATTTTCAAATCAGCACCTTTTCAGCAAAAAAAATCTTTAAAAAAAAATAAAAAACCCCGCCGCTTTTATTACACGACGAGGCTAAAACAAAAAAAATCATTAAAAAAATAATTTTTT
>CAVCIJ010000137.1:0-5837 GCA_963601995.1 bacterium
ACAATATCTATTCTTATCGAAATCGTGGTGCAAAGCCTAAAATCGCGGCAATTCTTGGAACTCAGGAAATGCTTATGTCAGTTATTTCCGGAAACCTTACAACAATCTGCGTTTTTATTCCGTTCCTTTTCTTTATGAAAGATTTGGGATTTATGGGTCAGATGTTCAAGGGAATTATTTTTACAATTGTAATTGCCTTGATAAGTTCACTTTTTGTTGCAATATTCCTGATTCCTGTTCTTGCGGGACATTTTTTGCCTCTTTCTAACCGAAACGAAAAACCTGTAAAAAACAGATTCTTAAAATGGCTTTACGGAATTTTCCAAAAGGGACAGGATGGAATCCGCTATCTTTACGAAAAAGGTCTTAAGGCTGCGCTTAACCACAGAATTGTTACAATAGTGATTTGCTGCACTCTCTTAGTCATTTCGTTAATGCTTATTCCAACTCTTAGAGTTCAGATGATGACAGGCGGTCATGATGACAGCGTTACTGTAAATTTTACGCTTCCAATTGGAACATCTATTGAAGAAACTACTTCTGTTACAAATGAATTTCAAAAGATTATAGAAAATGAAATTCAAGGATATAAAACTTTAATAACAAGTATTGGTTCTAGCGGAAGAAGCGGCGCTTCATACAAAAGTTCCATTCAGATTGTTCTTCCAGAAAGCGAGGAGCAGATTGATAACGATAACACAATCAAGGAAAAATTAAGAAAGCACTTCAGTGACTTTGCAGACGTTACATTCAGTTTTGGACAGGGAATGCGCCAGCAGATGACAGGTGACGATATTGATATTGCAATACGTTCAAGTTCTCTCGACAATGCCTTAAGTGTTGCAAATAAAATCGGCAAGGTTATGGAGAAAATCCCTGATATTGGAGAATACACAATTGATACTACAGAAGGTCTTCCACAGGTAGAAATTGAAATCGACAGGGAAAGAGCGTACAACTTCGGCGTAAATGTAAATACTGTAGCAAAAGAAATAAATGCCAGTATCGAAGGAACATCTTCTACAGTTTACCGCAAGGACGGAGAGGAATACACAGTTTACGTTATGCTTCGTCCGGAAGACAGACAGAAGGTAATTGATCTTGAACAGATTTATGTAAGCGGCTCAAGCGGACTTGTGAGCGTAGACAATTTTGCAAAGGTTGTAAAAGGCTACGGTCCTGTAAGCATTTCCCGCGAAAATCGCAGCAGAATTGTTCATGTTACAGCCGATATTCTTTCAGAAGAAAATGCAAATGTTGTTGAAGATAAAATTAAGGAAGAAATTGCAGCTTCGTTTATCATTCCTGAAGGCGTAACTGTAAGCTACGAAGGTTCTTGGAGTGAAATGCAGGACATGGCAAAAACATTTGCAATCATTATTGTAATGGCGGTTATTCTTGTATTTGGCGTAATGGCGGCAACTTACGAAAGCTTTAAAGCTCCTTTAATCAACCTTGCGACTATTCCGTTCCTTGCAATAGGAATTGTGCTTATTTACAAAATTACAAATCAGCCTTTCTCAATGATGAGTGCAATCGGACTTATTATGCTTGTAGGAATTGTTGTAAACAACGGAATTATTCTTGTTGACTACACAAATCTTCTTGTTGACCGCGGAATGGAAATGAAAAGAGCGTGCTATGAAGCAGGCTGCAGTCGTCTTCGCCCTGTTTTAATGACAACTCTTACAACAATTTTGGGAATGCTGCCAATGTGCTTTGCAACAAGCGGAAGTGCCGGAATGGTTCAGCCGATCGGTGTTGCTGTTGTAGGCGGACTTACATCTTCTACATTCATAACGCTTTTCTTTATTCCTGTTCTTTATTCATTTGTTATGAAGAAAAACGGCAAAAAAATGACAAAGGTAAATCTTATGGTTAATTTGTCGCCGGAAGCTCAAAAGTTTATGGAAGAACAAAAGAAAAAGGAAGCAGAGCGTCTTGCAGCTTCTCTTGAAGTTTTTGGCAGTTCAGATGATTTTTCAGATAACGAAGATTCCGAAAATCCAAAAGAATCTGAAAATTCAGCCGAAATAAAAGATTCAACAAAGAATCCGGAAAATTTTGCTGAAACACAAAGTCCTGAAGATAAAAAATAAATTTTTCTAATTAAAAAAGATGCCTTTGTTTTTGCAGAGGCATTTTTCAAAAAATCCTGGAGAAAACAATGTACAGAGTCGAAATAATTTCAAATAAATCCGTTGAAACTGACATAGTTGAAGCACTTGAAGAGTTTGTGCCGAACATTCTTTACACGCAGATTCCTTTGGCTTACGGGCGTGGTGGCGACACAAGAAAAATGGGTACAACAACCTGGCCTGAAACAAATTTTGTGCTTATCAGTTACATCAGCGAAGAGCAGCTTTCCGGCGTTAAATCTGTGGTCGAGGCTATAAAAAAGAAGTTCCCGAGCGAAGGAATTAAAATGTTTATAATAAAAGGTGAGTGATTTTTTTTGGACGAAATTTTTTCCCTTCAAGAAAAATTTTCCTTTACTAAGAAATTATTTTTTTAGGAATCCCGCTTTTCGCGGTTCCGGCGGACCCCGCCTCCATTGCTAACGCAACCGCATTCTGCGGCCGCTGCAATCGGGCGTAGGTCTTTTTTTTTGTTAATAGACTGGCAAAGAATTACAGCAGAATTCGGTTCAGTTAAGAAAAATCTTCTAAAACATCGCTTTTTTTCATCTATAAAGACTGGAGTTTTCTAAATTAACGCCCTGAATATTTGATATGCTTATTTATTGAAAGAAAAGATAAAAAATATTATATTCTATTTCATAGGAATCTAATGAAAACAGTTGCCTTACGTTGTAAAAGAGAGCTGTTTTTTAGAGTTGATTCCAGATTTTTAAGGAGTCCTCGAATGACTGTTAATGACATTAAAAATGCCAAGATTAAGGCTTGGGTTGAAGAATGTGTTAAAATGTGCGAACCAGACAATGTTGTAGTTTGTGACGGTTCTAAGAAAGAGTATGACGAATTAATGCAGAAATGCGTAAAAGAAGGTCTTGCTACTCCATTGGCTAAGAAGCCTAACAGCTTCCTTTTCCGCTCAGATCCTTCTGACGTAGCACGTGTAGAAAAAAGAACATTTATCGCTTCTAAAAAACAGGAAGATGCCGGTCCTACAAATAACTGGATTGATCCTGTAGAACTTAAGGCAACAATGAAAGGACTTTATACAGGTTGTATGCACGGACGTACAATGTATGTTCTTCCATTCTGCATGGGACCTCTTGGTTCACCAATTGCAAAATACGGTGTTGAACTTACAGATTCTGAATACGTTGTTTTGAATATGGACATCATGACTCGTGCCGGCGAAAAAGTTTGGGCTCATCTTGGAGATGATTTTGTTCCATGTTTGCACTCTGTTGGTAAGCCACTCAACAACGGTGAAAAAGACAACGGTGTTTGGGCTTGTGCTCCAGTTGAAAAGAAATACATTTCTCAGTTCCCAGAAGAACATCTTGTATGGTCTTTCGGTTCTGGATACGGCGGAAACGCTCTTCTTGGAAAGAAATGTTTTGCTCTCCGCATTGCTTCTGTTATTGCCCGCGAAGAAGGCTGGCTTGCAGAACATATGCTCATCTTAAAATTGACTAACCCACAGGGCGAAGTTAAATACGTAACAGGTGCTTTCCCATCAGCTTGTGGAAAAACAAACCTTGCTATGCTTATTCCAACAATTCCTGGATGGAAGGTTGAAACTGTCGGAGACGACATTGCATGGATGAAGTTTGGTGAAGACGGTCGTCTTTATGCTATCAACCCGGAAGCAGGATTCTTCGGAGTTGCTCCTGGAACTTCTGAACAGTCTAACAAGAACGCTCTTGTTTCTGCTTCAAAGAATACAATCTTTACAAACTGTGCACTTACAGAAGACGGAGACGTTTGGTGGGAAGGAATTGGTTATCCTGCAAAGGGAAATCTTGTTGACTGGAAGGGAAAAACACGTCCTGCATTCCCTAAGGACAAGGCTCCTAAGGGTGAAGAAATGGCTCATCCAAATGCACGCTTTACAGCTCCTGCAAAACAGTGTCCTTGTATTGCTTCTGACTGGGAAGATCCAAAAGGTGTACCTATTTCTGCCATCCTCTTTGGTGGACGCCGCCCTTCAACTGTACCTCTCGTACATCAGAGCCGCTCTTGGAATCACGGTGTATTCCTTGGTTCTATCGTAGGTTCAGAAATCACAGCTGCTTCTACAATCAACCCTGATGAAGTTGGTAAGATTCGCCGTGATCCATTTGCAATTATTCCATTCTGCGGATACAACATGGGCGACTACTTCCAGCACTGGATCGATGTAGGTAACGCTGCAAAAGATAAAGATAAGCTTCCAAAGATTTTCTACGTTAACTGGTTCCGCAAGGATGACAACAACCCTGACCTTCCAGGTGGATTTATGTGGCCAGGTTATGGCGACAACAGCCGTGTTCTTGCATGGATTTTTGATCGCTGTGATGGAAAAGACAACTACATTGATACACCAATCGGTTATATGCCAAAAGAAGGTGCAATCAATACTGATGGTCTTGCTGACTACTACAAGAAGACTTTGCCGGAAATCACAAAGGTTGATGTTGAGGGCTGGAAGAAAGAAGTTAAGGATGTTCGTGAAAACCACTATCCAAAATTCGGAAAACATCTTCCAAAAGAACTTAACGAAATTTTGGACGACTTGGAAGCTCGCTTAAACAAGGCTTAATAAAACTAAGCAACCGCAGGTTGCGACAGTCGCTTGAACAAAACTTAAGTTTGTAATCTTGAGTTTTCTTTGTAGAGCAGTTTTTAAACTTATGGCATAATTTTGAAAATTGTTTGAATAAAGTAAAAATCCTTCGTTCGCATTTGCGTTCGGAGGATTTTTTTTTGTTATAAAAAGAATTTGTGCGTTCATTTATTTTTTTTACGAAAAATTTCTTGACCAAAATGTTTATTTTATGTTAATTTAACGCTTGTAAAAAAATAATTGAATGTTTTTTTTACTATTTTATAATGCTTTTTAGAAGTGTTCTTATATAGACGTTCACTAAAGATAAAAAAGGAAAAAATAAATTTTGCGTAATCCGAATCCTGAAATTATAAAAAAAATTCAGCAGAATCTAGAAGAACTTTTAAAGACAAATAGTCCTGAAGAAATTTCTATGAGAAATCTTGCGCAAAAGTGTGAAATTTCTGCTGCAAACATTTATCACTATTATAAAAATAAAGAAGAACTTTTTTCGTCTCTTGGAATTGCCTTTGAGCAGCCGCAGAAAAATCAGAATTCAAATTTTCAAAATAAAAATATCAAAAAAAATGGGAGTGAAGGAATGAAGGGAATTTCCGATATGATGAATTACCGGCCTAGCATTAAGGTTGTGGATGCAACTTTGCGCGATGGAGGTTTATGCAACGATTTTTTCTTTCCGGAAGGATTTGCAAAGGCACTTTACGAGGCAAATAAAAAAGCCGGCGTGGATTATATGGAATTTGGTTACAAGGCTGATAAAAGTCTTTTTGATGTAAATAAATTTGGTCCGGGCAAATTCTGCGATGATGATTATATACGCAGCGTTGTTGGCGAAGGAGAGCATCCTGTAAAAGTTGCAGTTATGGCTGATGTAGGGCGATGTAATTTTAAGGAAGACATTCATGACAAGTCAGAATCGCCTGTAGATTTGATAAGAATTGCAGCGTACCTGCATCAAATTCCTGCTGCAATTGAAATGATTGAAGATGCTCACAAAAAAGGCTACGAAACGAGCTGTAATATTATGGCACTTTCAACTGGTCAGGAAAATGATATAAAACAGGCTCTTGATATGGTAGGCAGATCTCCTGTAGACG
>CAVCIJ010000138.1:0-7388 GCA_963601995.1 bacterium
AGGCTTTTTTTTAGGAGCATCTTTTATGAAAAAGACGTTAAAGGCTTTTGCTGTAACTGCAGCATTCTTGGCAGCTGGCGCTTGCGCTTTTGCTGAAACATCGGTTAATGCTTACAACAAAATCAGTTCTGGCATTGTAAACATCACTTCACCAAAAGACGGCGATACAACGACTAAATTTGACGGTATCAAAAACAAGTCACATGTAGAGCTTACTTCTGATAGAGTTGACGGTTTAATCGAAATTACAACATCTTTAACTGCAGGTTCTTATAGTGGAACATCGATTGCTGGCGTTACAATTACAGATTCTACAGGTTACTTTGGTTTAACTCAGAGCGTTTCTGATTATTACATTGAATTCCGTCCAATCGACCTTGTAACTATTGGATTCCATGATGGTATTCCTACTGCTGGTGCTTATCTTCCATACTACGATGATAGTCTTAGCGCAGGAAATATGGGTTCAGATTTAGTTCTTTGCCTTCGTCCTATTGAAGGTTTGCGTATTTCTGGCGGTGTAGATCTTCCTTTAAAAGTATTTACAGCTGATTCTTACAAAGATTCTAATGTAGTAGATGCAAATTTCGGTATTGACTATGCTTACAATGATTTTGGTGCATTTGGTGTTGCTGTTCGCAATGTTGCTGCAAAAACAACAGATTCTAATGGCAACAAAGTTTGGGACGGAACACTTGGTGTTTATGCAAGCCTCACAGAATTTGCAGATAAGGGGCTTAGCTTTGTAAATGTAGGTTTTGCTCTTAATGCAGATAATGATGTTGGCGTAGATGGAAACATTCTTTCAGTAGGTTCTTGCTATACAAACGGCGCTCTCACTGTAGCTCTTGACTTTGTAACAAACTTTGAAGCTGAAGGCGACAAAGATCTTTACTTTGCACTTTGCCCTACTTACGGACTTACAGATGCTATTACTTTAGGATTTGGATTCAGCACTCTTGCTTCTTATGCAGAAGATTCAAATGCTTCCCTCAACTTCTATCCTTTTGTTGACTACGTAATTGGAAACAACAAGTTTGAGGCAGGAGTTAATGTTGCTATTACAACAAATACAGAAACTTCAGTTTCAATCCCTGTTTACTGGAAGTACACATTCTAAATTTAACTTTAGCTTAGTTTAGATTTTATAAAAGGAGCCGGTTTGATTTGTTTCAGACCGGCTTTTTTGCATTAAAAAAATGTGTTAAAAAGATAATTTTCGTTGTCAGGTCAAAATTTAATTAAAATTCTTTAGGAATATAGAAAATCGCTTCTTGTAAGAAGATTTGCAATCACGTAGAATCATTTTTATGGAAAACGAAGATTCAGTTGTAATTTATACAGACGGCGGTTGTCATGGAAATCCGGGTCCTGGAGGATGGGGCTGTGTAATTCTTGCAGATTCAAAAAAAACAGAACTTTCAGGCGGAGAAAAGCAGACTACAAATAACCGAATGGAACTGAGTGCGGCAATAAATGCACTATATTTTGTAAATCAGAATGAAAATCTTAAAAACAGAAATATAATCGTTTATTCAGACAGTCAGTATGTAAGAAACGGAATAAGCAGCTGGATTAACAATTGGAAAAAAAACGGCTGGAAAACTGCTGCAAAAAAGCCTGTGCTTAACAAGGATTTATGGATTAGCCTTGACGGTCTTTACAGCAATCTAAAAGTGGACTGGCATTGGGTAAAAGGACATGCCGGCGTAAAATATAATGAATTTTGCGATTCCCTTTGTCAGAAAGAAATTTCAAAGTTTGAATAAAATTTGAGTTTATGACTGCGAATTTTAATTTTCTGATAGAGCAGACTTGAAATATCGCATTCACAGACTTGCTTTTTAAATAAAAAATTGACTTTTACTGACTTTACGGAGAATTTTATGGTTCAGAATAAATTCAATTTTTGTCCGGATTGCGGCTCAAAAAAAATAAAAACCTTAAATAAAGGACAAAAATGGCTTTGTTCTGACTGCGGATTTTGTCTTTACAACTGCATTGCGGGCGGCGTTGGTGTTTTGATTCAGAATAAAAATGGAGAAATTCTGCTTGAAAAAAGAGCAAAAGAGCCTCGTCGCGG
Source organism: bacterium (assembly GCA_963601995.1). Classification (GTDB taxonomy): domain Bacteria; phylum Spirochaetota; class Spirochaetia; order Treponematales; family Treponemataceae; genus Treponema_D. The sequence continues at coordinate 2,084 of CAVCIJ010000138.1, forward strand.
TGCCTTTGTTTATCCCGGCGGATTTGTAAATGCGAATGAAACTGCCGAAGAAGCTTGTAAAAGGGAATGTTTTGAAGAATGCGGAATTGAAATTTTTGATTTAAAATATCTTTGTTCATTTCCAAATACTTATGAATACAAAAATGTTAAATACAAAACCTGCGATATTTTTTTTACTGCCAGAATTAGTGAAGACGCAAGACTTAAGGCGCAAAAATCTGAAGTTACGGAATTTATTTGGAAAAAACTTCCTGAATTAAGTGAAATTGAAAGTTTGAATCTTGCATTTGAGTCCACAAAAAAAACAATGGAATTCTTTTTAAAGCAAAAAAAAAGACACACAAATTCCTGTGCTGAAAATTTTAATCGAAGTTTTGAAGAAGAAATTCTTTTAAGTGACGAAACAAAGTGGCTTTAGTTTTGGAGAAAATATGAAATTTTTTGAATGGGCTTTGCTCCATATTGATTTACTTATTTGCATTGCATCAGTTTTGATTTTTTTTGTAATTTGTGCGGTTTATTTTGTAAAAATTGAAAAGTCAAAAAGATTCATAAAAACAAATTGTTCAGGGCCTTTAAATAAAGATTCATTTTCTGAAGAAGAATACAAAAAAATGAGCCGCCGCGTAGAAAATTTAAAGCCTGACGGAAAATACATTGCAAGTTTACTCTGTGCTTTTATTGTTACGCTTTTGCCCTTTCTTGTAAGAATGGAAACTTTTGTGCTTATTGCAATTTGTGCCTGCGGAGATTTGGCGGCTCTTATTGTTTTAAAAGACCGATTAAATGCCCTTAAATAATTTTTTTTCTCAATAAAATTTGTTCCGCACTTAATATTTTGTCTTTAAATCTCTGCAAAAAAAAATTGTATTTTTCGGAATGCCAGTGGTATTTTGCTTTTTACAAATCGCTCCGGACTGAAATTTATGCTATACTGAAGATAAGCATATTGCTTATTTTGAACAATATGTATTTTTTTTAGGATTGTAAGAAAAAAGTCCGCTAAAATGGCGTCGGTTTTATCATTAAATTTTTGGGGGGAGTTTTCGTCATGAATTTTTCATCACTCTTAAAATCAATCTTTGACTATGACCCTGACGGTCCGAACATTCATCATCTGATGGCAGTGCATGGCTACAGCCGTCTTATTGCACAGATGGAAAACGTGGATGAGCACACGCTTTTAATAACGGAACTTGCTGCGTATCTTCACGACATTGGTGTAAAAATAAGCAGGGAAAAATACGGAAACAGCCAGCCTGAGCATCAGGAGGCGGAAGGTCCTACAATAGCAAAAAAACTTCTTGAGCATCTTTCTCTTCCTGCCGGCGATGTTGAGCGGATCTGCTTTATAATCGGCCATCATCATACATACAAGGCAATTGACGGCATTGATTTTCAGATCCTTGTTGAGGCAGATTTTATTGTGAACGTGATGGAAGACTACTGCAAAAAAGAGAGTGTCCCGGCAATGAAAAAAAACGTTTTCAAAACTAAAACAGGAAAATATCTTTTAGAGCAGATGTTTGAAAAATCATCAAGGTAAGAAAATCTGGAATTTTTGCTTAATAATTTGGGCGTACCCCTTCGCTTCGGCACTGCCTGTGCTTCGGGTCAGGCTTTTCGCCGTTCCGCTTTTCGCTCCAAAGTCCGCAGCCACTAAAATGGCGTGTCTGCGAACTTCCGCTTCGGCAATTGAAATTGCCTTCGCGGCGGCTCCAATCCTTTACGCAAAAAAAATTGACTGGATAAAAAAAAGTTTTTTTATGGAACTGCAGCGTGTTTACTGTTAGAATTTGCTGTGTAAAAAAAATTTTCTCATAAACACGCAAAATTTTTGCATCACTTACTGACAGAAGTCATTGTAAATGAAAATTCTTTCTGTTACTGAGAAATTTTTTTTTATTAACAGTGCGCGGTTTTTATAAAAAAAATCCGATGGTAAAAAAATACGCGGCATTTCTCTTGTTTAAGGACTTTTGTTTGTTCCAGAATTAGATTACGGATTGATTTTAAACTTTTCTTTTTTAAATGGATTTTATGAAGCCGACTGAATGCTGAAATTTATTGGCACAAAACGATTTCGTACAAAATAGAAAATAAATTTAAAATTTGATTTAATGATTTTTATGGAAAAATTTTATGAGCGGCTTGACGTTGTTTTAACGCGAAAAAAAATATCTGGATTTAGAAGTGCAAGGCGGCTTTTGCGAAAGCATTGTGTTGAACTTAATGGCAGACAAGTTTTTTTTAGCGGAGAAAAAATTTCCCTTTTTACTGATGAACTTTTTATTGACGAAAAAAAAATTGAACTTAAAAATGAACTTTACATTATGATGAACAAGGTTTCTGGCGAGATTTGCAGTACTGTTCCTTCAAAAAATCATTTAAAAACTGTTTATGATAATTTTCCAAAAGAAATTCTTTTTCCACAAAATTTAAATCCTCTGCATTCTGTCGGGCGGCTTGATTTTGACACTGAAGGACTTTTGCTTTTTACAACGAATGGAGATTTATCTCATAAACTTTGTACTCCGGAATTTCATATTGAAAAAAAATATTTTGTTGAACTTGAAAATCCAGTTTCTAAGGATGAGCAGATTTTTATGACGCAAAAATTTTCTCTAGGCTTTGAACTTGAACGCTATGGAAATGAAAAATCATTTTTTACTCTGCCTTCTGATTTAGAATGGATTAGCGAAAATCGCTGTGTTCTTGCAATTAGCGAGGGAAAATTTCATCAGGTAAAAAGAATGTTTTTGGCTTTTGGCAACAAGGTAAAATATTTAAAGCGAATAAAAATGGGCGGCCTCGAACTTGATGAAAATTTAAAATGCGGAGAATGGCGTTTTTTAAAAGAAGAAGAAATTGCCGCCCTATTCTTGTAAATGATTTTTTTTGAATAGGAAATTTTATCAGTAACAGCCGGCAAAGTCGATTTTTTCCGTGAATGCGGTGCTGTAAATAAAAGAAATTTGCTCCAAAATATTAAGAAAATCAATTTTCAAAAATCTTCAATCTCGTTATAATTTTTTTGCTATGCGAAAGACAAAAATTATTTGTACGATTGGACCTTCGAGTGAGTCTAAAGAAATTCTTACTCAAATGTGCAAGTCTGGAATGAATGTAGCCCGGCTTAATTTTTCTCACGGAACTCACGCTGAGCATCAGAATAAAATAAATTTGATTAAGCAGGTTCGCGATGAGCTTAAAGTTCCTGTTGCGATTATGCTCGATACTAAGGGACCTGAATATAGAATCGGAAAGTTTAAGGAGCATAAGGTTTCTCTGTCTGATGGGCAGATTTTTACTTTTACTTGCGATGATATTATTGGCGATGAAAGCCGCGTTAGTGTAACTTATAAAAATTTTGCGAACGAAATGAAAAAGGGCGATAGAATTCTTGTGAACAATGGACTTGTTGTGTGCGAGGTTGAGGAAGTTCACGGTAATGATGTTGTTACTAAGGTTTTAGTTGGCGGAAGTCTTTCTGACCAAAAGAGTATGAATTTTCCGTGCAAGGTTTTTGATCATGATTTTTTGAGTGAGCAGGATAAGTCCGATTTGCTTTTTGGAATTGAGCAGGATGTTGATTTTGTGGCGGCGTCTTTTGTTTCAACTAAAAAAGATGCGCTTGAAATGCGGAATTTCTTAAATGCGAACGGCGGCAAGGATATTGATATAATCGCGAAAATCGAAAACAGTGCTGGCGTTGAAAATATTGAAGAAATTTGTTCTGTTGTTGACGGAATTATGGTTGCACGCGGCGATTTAGGCGTGGAAATTCCTTTTATGGAAGTTCCTGTTGTGCAAAAAGAAATTGAGCAGAAATGCCGCCTTCTTGGTAAACGCGTAATTATTGCTACAGAAATGCTTGAATCTATGATTACAAATATTCGTCCAACGCGTGCTGAAATTTCTGATGTTGCAAATGCGGTTTATGACGGTGCTTCGGCAATTATGCTTTCTGGAGAATCTGCGGCGGGAAAGTATCCTGTGGAAGCTGTAAAAACTATGGCTCAGGTTGCTGAATATACTGAAAATCATATTGATTATAAAAAGCGTTTTCACGATACAGAATTTATAAACCGAAATATTCTTGATGCAATTTCTCATTCAACCTGTCAGATGGCAATTGATGTAAATGCAAAGTGCATTGTTGTAAATTCTTTGAGTGGACTTACTGCAAGAATGGTAAGCCGTTTTCGTGCTCCAGTTCAGATTATTGGTTCAACAACATCTGAAAAGGTATACAGAAAACTTTCGCTTTCGTGGGGCGTAATTCCGATTTTGTGTGAAGAATATGATTCGCTTGAAGTGCTCTTTTTTTACGCAATTCAGAGAGCAACAAAAATGCTAAATTTAAAACTTGGCGATAAGGTTGTTCTTACTGGCGGACAAATTGGCGCAAAGCCAGGCAACACAAATATGATAAAAGTGGAATCTGTAAAAAAAATTTATAAATGATTTTTTTTGTTAAGAAAAAATTTTGCTCTTAGCGTGCGTGCTTACGGATTTTTTTAATGACAAAGCGTATCTTATGTAACATATTTTTGCGGTTAAGAAAAAGTATGTTCCATTATGCACGCGGTACTTGCCGAAGATTTTTTTTGTAAAAAGAAAAGCATGCTCGCACGTCTACCAATAGAATTTTTCTTTTAATCGAAAATTTTCCTGTTCGCAAAAAAAATCTTTCTGATGTAATTTCGTTTTTGTAAAAAGACTTAGCCTGAACGTGTGGAATAAAATAAAATGTTTTTAGCATTTTACTAGTCGACTTTTGGAACAAAACTTGCAGAAAATTATAAGATTTTGAACTTAAGCACCGTGTTTTGCCTGACCGCGAAATGGCGGAAACTTATGCGGAATTTGTGGCGCGAATGTGGTGCTGTAAATAAAAAAATGCTTCAAAAAATAAAAATCCTAAAAAATCCTAAAAAATCCTAAAAAAGTTTTACTATTCTCAAAACAGCGGATTTATTGTAAAATCGCCGTATGAAAGGAATTATTTTGGCCGGCGGTTCCGGAACTAGACTTTATCCAATTACAAAAGCTGTAAGTAAGCAGCTTCTTCCTGTTTATGACAAGCCGATGATTTATTATCCGCTTAGTGTTCTTATGCTTTCTGGAATTAAAGATGTTCTGATTATTTCTACTCCGCGTGATTTGCCGAATTTTAAAAATCTTTTTGGTTCTGGTGACTGGCTTGGAATGCATTTTGAGTATGCGGTTCAGGATAAGCCTCGTGGTCTTGCGGACGCTTTTATTGTTGGTCGCGATTTTATTGGAGATGATAGCGTTGCCT
>CAVCIJ010000139.1:0-6143 GCA_963601995.1 bacterium
GTACAAAATGCGGTCAGACTCCTGAAAGACAGGTAATCTAAAAAAAATTCGCTCCAGAGGGAAAAAAGGAAATTTTTATGCCAAAAGACATACTCAAAGAAATTGTAGAAAAACGAAGGGCAGAAATTGCACAAAAAGGAATTGAATTTGGCTTTAAAATTCCAAGCAAAAGAAGCCGGAAAATTCACTCATTTCTTGAAACAAAGGGAACAATTCTCGAAGTAAAGCGGGCGTCTCCAAGCAAAGGCGACATTGCACCAAATTTAAATAGTGCCGCCACTGCCCTCTCCTACGCAAAAGCAGGTGCAAATGCAATCAGTTGTCTTACCGAAACAAATTATTTTAAAGGCAGCCTGCAGGATTTGATGAATGTTTGCACTGCAGTTGACAAATTTGAAAGCGAAACAAAAAAAATTGCTCCGGCAGTTTTACGAAAAGATTTTCTGCTTAGCACTCAAGAAATTGTCGTTTCTTACAGGGCTGGAGCCGATGCAGTTTTATTAATCGCACGAATTTTGGACAGCAGCACAATTCTTGAAATGGCAAAAAAATGCGCTGAACTTAAAATTACGGCTCTTGTTGAAGTTCGAAAATCTGATGATTTAGAAAAACTTAATCTTATAATGCAAAATGTAAACCACAAATATATTGCTGTTGGAGTAAATAGCCGCGACTTAAGGAATTTTTCAATAGATCCGCTGATTCCTGCAAAAATGTTCAATAAAATAAAAAAAATTGCTCCTGATGCAAAAATTATTTTTGAAAGCGGAATTTTAAGTTTTCAAAGTGCTAGTTTTGCTGCGGGAATGAATTTTACAGGAATTCTTTTAGGCGAAGCAGCGGCAAAAAATCCAGGAAATTCCATTCAGTTTACACAAAGTTTTAAAAATACAAATGCAAATCAAAACGGAAAGTCATGGACGGATTATGCAGAAATTCTGGATAAAAAAGAAAAGTCTCTTCCGCTCATAAAAATTTGCGGAATTACAAATATTGCCGATGCGGTTTTTGCAGGCGAATGTGGCGCTGATTTTTTAGGATTTGTTTTGTATCCGCCTTCGAGCCGCTGCACAAATGAAAATTTTATTAGAGAAGCATATGAAGTTCTGCACAAAAAATTTGGCAAAAATGCACCGCGTCTTATTGGCGTTGTTGCCGAAACAAAAAGCAATTTTTACAAAAGCGCAATAAATCTTGCAAAAGAAGGCATTTTGTTTAAAGTTCAGTTTCATGGATGCGAAATGCCGCTTTGTGATCAAAAAGAATTTTATGACGTTCCAAGATTTGCAGCGGTAAACATAAAAAATCAGGAAGATGTTGAAAAGGCAAAAAATCTTCTGTTAAAAGGCGAGCCTCGTATTCTAATTGATGCGCAGACTCCAAATTTAATTGGTGGAACAGGAAAGCGGATTGATGAAAATTTTGTAGAACAAATTGCAAAAAGCACTCATCTTTGGCTTGCCGGCGGAATTACAGCACAAAATGTAAAAGAAATAATCGCAAAATTTAATCCTGAACTTTTAGACTTAAGTTCAAGTCTCGAAAAAGAAAAAGGAATTAAAGACCACAAAAAAATTTTAGAATTTTTTAATGCACTTAAATTGTCTTAATTTTTTCAAAAAAATCTAAAATTCTTTAAAAAAACAAAAAAATTGTGTTAGACTAAAGTAAATACAATAGTATCGACTTTTTTTTGGAGGATTTTATGAAAAGATTATTTAAATGCGCCACGCTAATTTTTACACTTGCTATGGCGTTTTTTGCAGTTTCGTGCGATGGTTTAGGAATTGCACAAAACAATGTTTGGGTTGAAAAAGACATTTCTTATACAGTTGACGACGTTGACTATACAGTTTCGGTTTACTCAATGTACAACGATGGTTCTTATTCAACAAGCACAGCACTGCAGGACAATATTACACTTGGCGAAGGCTGGAATATTTTTATGGTGTTTACAACATCAAATACAACTATAAATAATACTCTTGCCAACAAGTGGATTTTTAAGAATTTTAACGGAAGCGTTGACTGGTCTGAACTTGTACAAAGCGAAGACTCAACAGCCGATGACGGTCTTACCACCGATGAAGAATCTAAAATGGATAGCATCAATTTTAGCGATAATCTTTGGGAATTATTTTATCTTGGAAACTACAAGGCTTTTGAAGCAAGTGCAACAGCAAATATTCCTTCAGAAATGCAGTCTAAGAATTCCGCAACTTACACAGAAATTACAGACTTTTCAAACATTTCAATAAAAAAGATTCTTGCAAATATGCTTCTTTCTTATCTTTCTTAAACAGAATAAAAAGGGACTGCCTAAAAATTGCCGCTTAGCACATTAACAAAATGACGCTATAAAGCAAATCTTATCAGGCAGTCCAAACTCTATTACAAATGCCCTATAATCATATTCTGCGTGTAATGATAAAACCCTTTTTTCACTGAATTTTATTTAGATCGTCTGCTTAATTCCTTTTCTATCAATATCTACAAAAGTTACTGTACTGCGCCCTATAACTTTCTTGCTTTCGTATACGCCAGTATCTACAAGTTTATATAAATTTTCAAAACTTATAAATTTTTCCGGCATAACAATTCCTGCACCAATGCTTATAAAAATTTCTTCATTATTTACAGAACTGAGAATCATGGATTTTAGATTTTTTATAAAACGTTTAATCACAAGAAGTGCCAGGTCTTCATTAAAGAGATTTGGCACATAAACAGCAAATTCGTCGCCACCAAGCCTGTATTTTATATCTTCATCGCGGAAAGTTTCTTTGATTATATTTGCAATTCCTACAATAACATCATCGCCTGCCTTATGTCCGTAAGTGTCATTAAGGCGCTTAAAATAGTCAATGTCAAAAATACAGAACATTCCGCCCTGTTTTCTGGAAAGAACATTAGAAACCTGTTTCTGACCGCTAGATTTGTTTAAAAGTTTTGTCATCTGATCCGTTTTAGAAAGATAGAGTAAAGATTCGCGTTCCTTTTTTGCCTGCACAACATCATCAATATTTTTAAACGCTGCAATAATATTGCTGTCAGGATTATCTTCTTCAAGTCGAATATATTTAAACTGATAATAGTGAATTTCGCCATTATCGCTTATGCGATAGTTGTAATTGTATTCTTTACCTTCAGCTAATTTTTTTTGCACGGTTTCCAAATTCATAGCTTCAAGCAAAGGTTCCATATCATCTTTAAAAACTCTGTATTTTACATACTGACGGCACATAGCATCATAAGGAAAAACTTTATTTTTATAATCATTAATGCCTTTTGTAACATAGCCATCAAGTTTAATGATTTGGCCACTATGAGTTTTCATATCAACCTTAAAAATATTTAAATAATCACGGCTTAAAGCATTTACAATTTCGTTCTGCTCTTTTTCTTTACTATCACGTTCAAATTTTTCCTGAATATCTGTAAAAAGACCTGCAAATTTTATTGGAGAGCCATCTTCGCGGCGGGAAAGTCTGCCTAAAGCATGAAACCAGCGAAGTCCCTGATTTTTTGTGTAAAGGCGATATTGAACATCGTAATTAAGTTTCCCGGAATAGTCATTTATGGTATCCCAAAATTTTTTTAGCGTAGGCTCTCTGTCTTCGCCGTAAATTAAATCTAACCAGGATTCAAGGCGATTAGGAAAGTCTTCTTCGTTTTTGTAACCAAGAATACGACGGAATGTAGAACTCCAGGAACATGAAGTCATTTTTCCATTTTCGTCAAAAGTCATGCTCCAGGAACCAGAATTTAGTGCATCGTGCAATAATTCCAGAGTTGAAAAATCTGATTCGTATTGTTTAATTCTGGCTTTTCGTTCTGTACTTTTAATTTCGTTTCTAACAATACTATCAACATCTTTAAAGGCACAAATAAAATTATTTTCATTCATACCAGTAAAAGCAATTCTGTGGTAAGTTTCGTTGTTTTTTTCATCAATTTGACAGAAATTTATAGTGTAAAGTTCATCTTTTTCAAGATTTTCCATTACAACATTGATTTTGATATCATTCAAAAGTCTTTCCTGATCTCTTTGGGCAACGTAATTTTTTATAAAAGATTCCATAAAATCGCTATAAAAGGGATTTTTTTTAGCCTGTTTAATAGCTTCTTTAAGTACAATACTGTTATTTTCTCTAAAAAGCCTGATATTCAAAGTTTTATGATTTACAATCCACACGGAAGAAAAATCTCTCAAAAGTCCTTCCATAACATAAAAATTTTCTTCATTCAGCTCTTTTGCCTTATCCAGCTGCTCGTTTGATTTTACTAAATTTGTTATGTCACGGGCAGAACACATAGCAATAACATCGCTGGTTTCCTGTTCTTTTGTAAGAAGAATAGAATGACGAATAGTGTGAACGTCTCTAAACTTTAGAGAATAAGATTCATATTCGAGAGTCTGCATACAATCGCCATTTTCATAAGCTTTTAAAAGGTGCTCCCGATTAAAATGATTTTTGTAAGCTTCCTTACTTTTATCACAAACTACTGTTTCTAAAGTCTTTTTTACAAAAGCGTCAAACAGAGTAGGAATTGAAAAACCAAGTTCTTTAAGCCACGCAATTTCTACGCCTTTACTGTAATCATAAATTTCATCTTCAATCAGATTTTTTGTAAGGTTGATATTGTAAACTCGCGAAGTTCCGTTAATTGAATTTTGAATTCGCTGATCTTTTTGGCTGACCGTCATAGTAAGGCGGGCATTTTCTTCATTTAAAGCAAGTAATTTTGTATTAAAATCTTTAACAAGCTTCTGCTGACTTTTTGGATAATCGTCAGGATTTAAAATTCCCAGAATATGAGGCTTCGCATTCATAACCTGCTTATTGTAACATAAAAAAACTTTGTAGGATATAAAAAAAAAGACTCAGAAAGTCTCTTATGCCTTCCAAGTCTTTTTTTTGCTGTAAAAATCAGATTTTTTTTATGTCAGTTTGAAAAAAGCGGCGTTGAAAGATATCGATCGCCTGTGTCCGGCAAAAGCGCAACAATTGTTTTTCCTTTGTTTTCACTCTTTTTTGCTTCTTCGATTGCAGCCCAAAGTGCGGCTCCCGAACTGATTCCTACAAGAACGCCTTCTGTTTTAGCAATTTCCTTTCCTACAGCAAAAGCTTCCTCATTTGGAACAGCAGTAATCTGGTCATAAATTTTTGTATCAAGAATTGAAGGAACAAAATTTGCCCCGATTCCTTGAATTTTATGTGGACCAGCCTTGCCTTTTGAAAGAAGAGGACTTGTTGCAGGCTCAACAGCAATAATCTTTACAGAAGGATTTTTTTCCTTCAAAAACTTTCCAACTCCTGTTAAAGTTCCACCGGTTCCAACGCCGGCAATAAAAATATCAACTTTACCATCTGTGTCTTCCCAAATTTCAGGACCGGTTGTTAAGTAATGCGTTTTTGGATTTACAGGATTATCAAACTGTCCTGGAATAAAACTGTTTGGAGTACTTGCAGCAAGTTCATTTGCCTTATCTACAGCACCTTTCATTCCAAGAGAACCTTCTGTTAAAACAATTTCTGCTCCATAAGCACTTAAAAGCGAACGGCGCTCAACAGACATTGTTTCAGGCATTGTTAAAATAAGTTTAAGTCCGTAACTTGCAGCAACTGAAGCCAGTCCAATTCCTGTGTTTCCTGAAGTTGGCTCTATTAAAACAGTTTTTTGATTTATTTTGCCTTCTTTTATTGCCTCGTCAATCATTGCCTTTGCAACCCTATCTTTTACACTTCCAGCCGGATTAAAATACTCAAGCTTAACCAAAATTCTTGCTTCAAGACCGAGTTTTTTTTCAATGTTGCCAACTTCCAAAAGCGGAGTGTGACCTACAAGCTCTGTGACCTTCTTTGCAATTTTTTCTGCCATATTTTCCTCCAAAAAAAGTTTGCGCTATTTTAGCGGACTTTTATTTTCTAAAGAAATTTTCAAACGTCCTGGATTTTTATATATTTTCCTATCGGTTTACTATGTAATTAACGTACAAAAAATTTTTATTTATGTCAAGAAAAAAAATCTGATATAAAAAAAACTTAACGAATTTTCTGCCGCCAGCAGAGATTTAACTTTCTTTTGTAAAAAAGCCTAGCCGCGGCTGGAAGGGACGAAGTGTATTTGCCGTAAGGCAA
>CAVCIJ010000140.1:0-5275 GCA_963601995.1 bacterium
AGGTTGCATATGTTGAAAATTTATATCCTTTACGATACTCAAATTTTTCAACAGCCTTTATAAGACCTATATTTCCTTCCTGAATAAGATCAAAAAGCTGAAGTCCACGATTTGTATATTTTTTTGCAATCGAAACAACAAGACGCAAGTTTGCATTTATAAGACGATCCTTTGCCTTTTCAAGTTGAATTCTTCCGCGCTCAATTTCCCTCTTCATCTCAAGAATTTCATCAACTGAATTTTCAAAGTCATATTCTAAATCACGAAGTTTTCTTTCTATTTTCTGAATTTCAGTATAATCAGTACGAATTTCGTCAGCGGTAAGTCCAAGTTCTTTTTCAAGTTTTACACTTTCAGTGTGAATTGCCAGGCGGCGGCCAATGCTTCTTAATCCAGCCGCATCAGAAATGCGAAGACGACGCATGCGCTTTTCCTGAACAAGATTATATTCTTCGATTTTTTTAGACGCATCTATAAATTTTGAACTAAAATTATCAATTTCCTCAACTTGAATATCAACATTCTGAAGAGCTTCTTTGATTACATTTCTAAGTTCAGTAAGTTTTTCATCCTTAAAAATATTCATTGACGGATCTTCTGAATGAAGCTGCTTTTTGAGCACCATATATTCATTCATTGGCTCTTTTACAGTTTTCATTGTATCAAGGTAACTGCTTCTAAGACGCCGCCGTTCTGACATTTCCTCGTTGATTTCTTTACGAGCCTTTCCCGGTTCGTGCATATCAATTCTCTTAAAAATTTTATGCGAAATTTGATAGAACTCAGGAATAATCATTCCAGAATTTTTTATTACATTTTTTATGATATTCTGGCCGTCTTCCATTTGCTTTGAAAGAATTACTTCCTGCTCGGCAGTAAGAAGATGCTCTTTTCCTATTTCGCGAAGATAAACACGAATCGGATCATCAATATTTCCGTCTTTGTCGTTAGAAACTAAACGATGTTTGTCAGACTCATCATCAACCTTGTCGTCATCACCAAGCTCCTCATCATCAACATCGTCATCTTCTTCGTCATCGAGGATATCAGCTTCATCCATAACCTGAATTTTGTTTTTGCTGAGAAGTTGAAGAACACCTTCCATCTTTGGAGAATTTACAAAGTCAGCACCTATAATTTCTGTAATTTCTTCCCAAGAAATAAGTTGTTTTGGAGAAGCAAAGTCAAGCAATTTTTTTACAAGAGGATCCTGCAAAAGTTCTTCTTCTGAAATTTCGCCCTGTTCCTCCATTTCCTGTTCGATTTTTTGAACAACAGAAATTTTTACTTCGGGATTTTTTTCTTCCAAAATTTGCTCTGAGCCATCTGCATCAGTTTCAATTTCTTCATCTTCTGCATTTTCATCTATTTGTGAAAGAGCTTTTTTTGATGATCTTTTTATTACAATTTTTTTCTTCAGCGATTCTTTTGTTTGAGAAGAAGAATTGCCTGCTTCCAAAGATTCTTTTTTTATTTTTTTTACAGATTTTTTTTCAGCATTTTCAGTTTCTTTTGCACTGGACGCAGAAACATTCTTACTAACTTTTGAATTTTCCAGTTCTGTTTCAGACTTCTTAGTCATCATTTGTCCTTAATTTGTGATATTTTGTTGTCAATTTCCATTTTTTGAATGAGAAAGCCAGAAAGTTTTTCAATATCTTCCGGAAGAGAACTTTTGCTTACTGAAGAAATTGCATTCTGCAATTCATCTCTTTTTCGGAGCAAAGAATTCAATTTAAGCAGTTTTATACCGTCCTGCACTGATTTTGTGCTGTAATTTGAATACTCAGCCATTGACTGAAAAATCAACTTTTTTAAGTTTTCGTTTTCAATGCGGTTCAATATGCTGCTTACGGAAAAATTGCCGGAATTCAGGCACTCATCCATAATGGCAAATAATCTTTTAGACGGCTGTTCAGCAAGATCTCCAACTGAGATTTCATTACGCATTTGCTGAAAAAGACTTGAATCATCAGTAACAGCTGTTAACACAGCACGCAGTTCAGCAGTACTTGCAACATTTTCTTCTTTTGCTGAATCCTTCTGCTCATTTGTTACATTAAATTTGCGCTTAGAAATTTGGTTACGGTTGTAAAAATCTTTTTGAACCGCCTCCTTATCTATGCCGTATGCCTGACACAACTGATCAAGGCATGCGTCTTTCTGTACATCAGACTGAATTGAATCAATATATTCAAAATACTCCAGACAGGCTCTCGCTTTATTTTCAGGAATATTTTTTGGATAAAGTTTCAATAATCTAGACAACAGAAAATCATTGTCTAAAGTAGCGGCATTAACTTCATTTGTCAAGTATTCAGCACCAAATCCGACCATAATTTCTGCAGGATCTTTGCCTCCCTGAAGCTGAATGACCCTTACATTTAAATTCTGCTGACGAATCATTTTTATTGCGCGAACTGTAGCTTTTTGACCGGCTTCATCTGAATCGAGCGAAAGATAAATTGTATCAACAAAGGGTTTTACCATAGAAATTTGCTCTTCTGTAAGAGCAGTTCCAAGAGGCGCAACCGCCCAAGTTATTCCACACTGATGATATGCGATGCAATCCATGTACCCTTCACAAATAATTACTTTTTTATTTTCACGAAGTGCCTTTTTTGCAAAGTTAAAAGCGTACAAAAGACTTCCTTTCTTGTACTGAATAAGATCGCCGGAATTTAAATATTTTGGTGATTTTGAACTGTCTCCGCGCAAAAATCTTCCGCCAAAAGCTACAACATCACCATTTTTATCAAAAATAGGAAACATTAATCTATCATTGAAAAAAGAAATTTCAGGATATTTAGAACTAAACAGCCCTGACTTATTTAAAAACTCATCACTGTAATTCTTTTTTTTCAAAAATTCCCTAAGCCACTTTCTATTTTCCGGACTGTAGCCAAGTTTAAATTTTTCAAGAGTTTCCCGCGTAAGACCGCGCTTTGTTATGTAATCGTAGGCAAATTTTCCTTCTTCGGTTTCCATAAGCAAATAATGATATGAAGTACTTACGCGGTTATAAAGGTCAATATATTCATCTTTTTGCTTTACTTTTGGATCTTCTTTAAAATTTTCAGAACCCTTGTTTTCGTAATGAACTGTAATTCCAAATTTTTTTGCAAGAATTTCAACAGATTCTGCAAAAGAAATTTTTTCCATTTCCTGCAAAAAATTGAATACAGTTCCACCAGCGTGACAGGAAAAACAATAATAGAATTTTTTTTCAGGACTTACAGAAAATGATGGAGTTTTATCTGTATGAAAAGGACAGCTTCCCCAATAATCAGCTCCCTTTCTTACAAGCGGAACATATTCGCCTACAACGCTCACTATGTCAGCACGATTTGCAACTTCGTCAATAGTTTCCTGAGAAATGAAATTTGCCATATCAATCGACCTTATTCACTTTTTTAAAATGACTTTTTTTTGATTCTAAAAAAATCACTTGGAAACATAATTTAAATTTTCCGCAGCAATATGTTCATTGAAATTTGTAGAAAAAGTATGCTTTCCACTTTCGGCATCAGTAAGAACAAAATAATAATAATTAGTTTTTGCAGGATTTACAGCTGCTCCAAGTGAAATACTTCCAGGATTTGAAATTGGAGTCGGAGGAAGACCTGCATATTTATACGTATTATAAGGGCTGTCAATCTTTAAGTCATCATAAGTAATCAGCTTTGGATGAGGCAGATTTTGAATTTCAGTAAGAATATATTCTACGGTTGCACATGAATAAAGTCCAATATTGTACTTAAGGCGGTTGGAAAAAACACTTGCAATCAACGGTGCTTCTTCGGCAATTTTATATTCGCGTTCAACAATGGAAGCAAGAATTATTTTTTGATAAAGCTCGTCTTTTGAAAGAAGATTCGCGTTTGGAATTTCAGAGATTTTTCTGCTGAAATTTTCTACCATAAGCCTTATAACTTCAGAACATTCCATTTTTGGATTAAAATAATATGTATCTGGAAAAAGATAACCTTCAAAATTTTCACCAGAGAATCCATAAGAGGCAAGAAGATTTTTATCTTTGCAGGCAGCCACAAAATCAGACTTTGCACACACGCCGTTTTCTTCAAGAAGCAAAGCGATTTTTGTAATTGTAAGTCCTTCTGGAATTGATACTGAAATATATTCCTGCTCGCCCGACTGCAAAAGAATATAAATTTCTTTAAGCGACATTGCACTGCTCACGGTGTAAACACCACTTTTCAGTGTAAAAGGCGATTTTCTGTTAAAAAGATTAAATCTTGCAGCGTAATAAAGGACTGAAGATGATTTTATCAAATTCTTTGACTTAAGTTCATCAGCTATCGTATGAATAGAAGTTCCAGCCGGAACACTGATCTTCTGCACAACGGCATTTTCTTCTTTTGAAACTGGACTTGCAGCATAAGAAAAAAATGCAACTAAAAGAACTATAAGAACAGCAATGCAGGCTAAAATCCATGCGAGAATCTTTACAAAAAGATTTTCCATTTTTTTATTATTTTTCATATTTCAATTTCCTGACCTTCTGTTGCCGTAAACAGATTTACAGAATATTCCCTGTTATATTTTTTATAAATTTTCCCAGACTGAAGGATTGTATAGAGTTTTTTGTCATCGTAATTAGGCTCATGATGAAAAAAATACAAATTCTTGACATTCCAAAGATGTGCAAAATCTATAGCATTACTGAATGAACTGTGTCCCCAGTTTTCCTTTTCAATTGCCTCAAGATCTGTATACTGACTGTCCAAAACCAAAACATCTGCATCCTTAAAAAAAGAATTTTTCGGATTTTCAGTATCAAAATCCTTTTGTGCAAGTTCGGTGTCTGTTGAATACACAAATTTTTTATTTTCCTCAGTAAAAGAAAAAGCGTAGGATTTGCCAGGATGCCTCATTTCGTGGGAATTCACTTTTATTCCTTCAAGTTCAAAAATTTCGTCGGCAGTTAAAAGGTGGAATTTTATCTGATTTTTTATTGAGTGCCAGCAGGCATTTTGTGGAAAATACGGAAGTGAACTTTGCACTTCAAGATATTTTAAAGAATCAGGAAAATTTGAATAAAGATCAATTTTTGTATTTGGATTAAAAGCCTGACTAAAAAAAGGAAGTCCCTGAATATGATCCCAATGGTAATGCGAAAGAAAAATATGATAATGAAGATCTTCTGGTTGCTTTGCCATTTTCGAAAACGACTTTAAACCTGAACCACAGTCAAGAATTATTTCCGCACCTGCGGCAGTTTTTAATTCAACACAGGCCGTATTTCCTCCAACGG
>CAVCIJ010000141.1:0-7368 GCA_963601995.1 bacterium
GCGTACAAGGTTGGCTTAATAAGCAGCGAGCAGATGAATGCACTTAATGCAAAATACCAGAAAGTTAACGAAGCAGTTGATTTTTTAAGCAAAAGCCGTTCTCCAGAAACCGAAGAAATGCCGTTAGGACTTACTGAACTTGAGTGGACGCTTGCAAAAGAAGACTTTAAGTACCGCTACTACATTCAAAAACAGGATGCCCGCGTAGCAAAAATGCACCGAATGGAAAATGCAAAAATCCCGGCGAATTTTGATTACTCAAAAATTGTGGCACTAAGTTCAGAAAGTCGCGCAAAACTCGAAAAAGTGCGTCCTCTTACTCTTGGTCAGGCGTCAAGAATCAGCGGAATCCGCAACAGCGACATTATGCTTTTGATGGTTTATCTGCATTGATTTTTTTTGGAGCGCATTCTTTTTACTCAAGAGTGTGCTTTTGCACAAGTTTTTTTAGGAATCCCGCTGTCCGCGGTTGCGGCATTCGCCTTCATTCTTCCGCTGCACTCCAGAACGCGCTCCGCGCGCCGCTACCATCGGGGCTAGGCTTGGGTAGTAAAATGCTGAGCATTAAGAAAAAGATTTTTTATTAACTGAAAATTTCATTAGTAACCATCGCACCGATTGAGTCTGTCTCAGGATCTGTTTTGCAATAAATTTTTTTTCACATGAGATTCTGAACTAAATTCAGAATGACTGTCATCCTGCAGAATGACTGTCATCCTGAGCTCGTCTCAGGATCTGTTTTGCAATAATTTTTTTCACGTGAGATTCTGAACTAAATTCAGAATGACTGTTATCCTGCAGAATGACTGTCATCCTGAGCTCGTCTCAGGATCTGTACGTAATAAAAGTACTTTGTTATCTGACAGATGCTGAACCAAGTTCAGCATGACATACTTTTTTGTCATCCCGACCCTGAAATAAGATTCAGCATGACAATTTTTTTTCCTCATCGGATACAAAAAAAAGTCAGTTAAAAGTATCAAAAATTTTTATCAGCAGAAGATTTCCTTCGTCCACAGAAATTTCAGCAGTTTTACCTAAAAGAGTTTCGTTACTTGTTGCATACTGAAATGTATTTTCTATAACGGCGTTTTCAAGCGAAAATTTTGCGTTTTTTATATTCACTCCTTTTGCAATTCCAGAAATATTTACAAGCGAAAAATACTTCCAAGAATCATCTACAAAAACAGGATTTTTTCCAACAATCTGCATTTCACTAAAATCATCTACAATTCTTGCATTCACATTCTGAGTAAAAAGAAAATAAAGAAGATAAATATTTACCAGACAGTGATCCATTCTTGCGCCGCACATTCCAAGCAGCAAAAAATCCTTAAATCCGTTTTTTAAAGCATATTTTGCCGCGTAAACAGAATCTGTGTCATCTTTTGCACGCGGAAGAACAATTGTTTTTTTTTCAAGTTCAGAATTTTTTTTTGCAGGATTTTCGTGTGAATCAAAGTCGCCTAAAATCAGATCGGCACAAACGCCAAGTTCTTTTTGGGCAGCAATTCCGTTGTCGCAAAAAATATAAAAATCACTTTGCGGATTTAAATATGAGCGGATTTTTTCGTATTTAGAAATTGGTCCGGCAGCAACAATAACACAGCGTTTTTTCATTTTATAATAAGTTCTCCAAGTGCCACAAAAAGCGGAACTGAAATCATACAAAACAGGCTCGAAACCGAAACAAGCAGACTTGCATAAGATGAATCTTTTTCAAAAATGCACGAAAGACTTGGAACACTTGTTGCTGAAGGGCAAAGAGAACAGATGTAAATTACAAAAATAATCATTTTTGAATCTGGAATATTTTTAATCAATTTGTAACAAAATAAAAGCAAAATCAAACTTGCAAAGGAACTTACAACAAGGCGGACAAAAAGCGTCTTAATAAGCATAAAAATGTACTCACCGCAGCTAAGTTCATTTTGCATTAAATCTGCAGATTTTTCAGTTTTATGGGGAAGCTTAAAGTCAGCAAAAAGAATTCCTATCAAAATCATTGCAACCGGCGTATTCATACTTCCAATCATAGAAACAGGGCGTGCAATAAATTGTGGAAGATTAAACGGCAGACAGAAAATTAAAAATCCAAGAAATACGGCAATTATATTTGGATTTGTAATGATTTTTTTAGGATTCATCGAGCCGCTCATTTGAAAATATCCGTAAGTCCAAAGAGCAATGTTAAAAATTACAAGAAATCCCATCAAAAAAAATACACCGTCTTCACCAAAAATTCCGTTTATCAAAGGAATTCCAACAAATCCGCAGTTTGTAAAAACTACAGCAAGCCGGTTAATTGCATTATAAGTTTTTTTTACAGGATTTTTTGTAATCGTAAAAAGGCTTGCAACAAAAATCAGTACAAGATGAACAAAAAGCGTAATTAAAATTACAATCAAAAGCTGCTTAAGCCTAAGAAGATCAAAATCTTTATTAAAGGAACTTACTACTAAACACGGATTTATGAAATACAAAAGAAGTTTGCTTATAAACTTCTGCTCATTTTCTGAAGTTTTAAAAATCTTAGCAAAAATAAATCCCGCAAGAACAATAAACATCATCGTAATAAGTTGTTTTATTACAAGCAAATACATAATCTTTACAAACACTCCCAGATAAAAACTTACGAAAAATATCTCGCATTTTAAGATTTTATTCTTACTTACGCAATGCAGGACATTTATTAAAAATTGTAATTTTCAGATTAAGCCTTGCGAGGAAACAAGGAAATTTTCTGTAATCAAATAGTTTTATCACTAAACACGCGAAGTTTTTTCTGAATAAGAAATTCTGTCTGTAACATTGGATTTTTTTTTTGCAACAGAAGAATTTAGGCTGCAACTCGAAGATTTTATTAGTAACACTGGATTTTTTTTACAACACGAAATTATGTCAGTAACACGCAAATTTTCTTATAGACAAAGAATTTTATTGATAAGCTGCACACGCGGAATGTCGCAATTTTTTTCTTAACTGCCGAAATTTTCTGTTAAAAACTACGTTTTTTGCTAAACAATTTTTTTGCGTGTTTGCAAGAAGATTTTTCTTTTGAACTGCGGATTTTTTTTATGTTCAGATAACTATAAATCGTACTTAAATCTTTTACTTTAAGCAGGTAAAAGTTGAAATTTTGACTACAGTTTTGAAAGTTTTGTTTACAGTGTCATTATTTGTCACTTTAAGTATGTTAATCTACCTATAAATTTTATTAAATTTCTGATACACTAAAGGAATAACGACAATGGCAACAACAAAAATCAATAACAGACGTTATTTAGGCAATAAATACAGACTTCTCCCTTTTATTACTGATGTGATTGCAAAAGTGTGTGATGACTTTGAAACTTTTGCAGACATTTTTGCAGGAACTGGAGCTGTTTCTTCTGCTTATACAGATAAAACTTTAATAACAAATGATATTCTCTACAGTAATTACTTGTGCCATTTAACCTGGTTTTCTGATGAATTTTTTGATTCTAAAAAAATTGCTTCTTATATCGATTTTTTTAATTCTGACCTTCCATACGAAGAAAATTATATGACAGAAAATTTTTCGGATACTTATTTTTCTAAAAAAGTCTGTTCAAAAATAGGTTTTATTCGTGAATATATTGAAACAGAATATAAGGACGAAAAAATAAATCAAAAAGAAAGGGCTATGCTTATTACTTCTTTGCTTTATGGACTTGATAAAATTGCAAACACCTGCGGCCATTATGATGCTTACCGTCAAAATGTAGAACTAACCGATGATTTAGTTTTTCCAATTCCTGAGCCAAATTTAAACTTAAAACCTAATCAGTGTTTTAACTGTGATACAAATGAACTTGTAAAAAAGATTTCCGCCGATGTTGTTTATATTGATCCGCCTTATAATTCCCGGCAATATTGCGATGCCTATCATTTAGTTGAAAATATTGCACGCTGGGAAAAGCCTGAAGTTTTTGGTGTCGCAAAAAAAATGGATAGAACTGCATTAAAAAGTAAGTATTGTACTCGTTCGGCACCAGAAGCTTTTGATGACTTGATTGAAAATCTCAAGGCAAAATACATTGTAGTTTCTTATAACAATATGGCAAAAAAAGGAAATGACCGTTCCAATGCACGAATTTCCGATACTGAGATTCTTGAAACATTAGAGAAAAAAGGCAAAGTAGATGTTTTTTCAGAACAGTTTAAAGCCTTTACTACCGGAAAGTCTGAACATTTAGACAATGAGGAACGATTATTCGTTTGTAAAGTAAATGAGTAGAGATTACATTCTATCGCCATTAAATTTTACAGGCGGAAAGTATAAACTTCTTCCTCAAATTCTTCCTTTATTTCCTGCTGACATTAACACTTTTGTAGATATTTTTTGTGGTGGCTGCAATGTCGGAGTCAATGTAAAAGCAAACCGTATAATATGTAACGATATAGATTCTCGTATTATTGGTTTAATGAATTATTTTAAATCAACAACTTACGACGCATTAAAGACTAAAATTGATAAAATTATTCAAGACTACAAGTTGTCTGATTCCACTATGCACGAATATTCATTTTATAACTGCACAAGTGATTCCGGTTTAGGCTCGTATAACAGAAATAAATTCTTAGTCCTTCGTGAATATTTTAATAATCTTAAAGAAACAAATCCTGATTACTATTTATATTTCTACATCTTGATTGTTTACAGTTTTAACAATCAAATCCGTTTTAATTCAGAAGGACAATATAATCTTCCTGTCGGTAAGCGTGATTTTAATAAAAGAATGCAGAAGAAACTTGAAGTATTTTTATCGCACATTGAAAATATTGAATTTAGAAACAGTTCATTTGAAACTATTGCTCCTGATTCATTATGTACTAATGACTTTGTTTATGCAGACCCCCCATATTTAATTACTTGTGCAACTTATAACGAAAAAAATGGCTGGAATGAAGATAAAGAACATCAATTATTGAATTATTTAGATTCTTTATCAAATAGAAATATTAAATTTGCACTTTCAAATGTGCTTTCTTCAAATGGAAAAGAAAATACAATTTTGGAGGATTGGATAAACAATCATTCAAATTACAAATGTCATCACCTAGATTTTTCATATAAAAATTCTAATTACCATAAGAAACAAACTTCAGATAAAACTGATGAGGTTTTGATTACCAACTATTAGGAGGTGTGATAAAAATTACGTCCATGTAATTTTTATCACTGCAGTTTTACAAACGTTGTTTGCAAAACTGCTTATTCAGCACCTTCTGCGCTGCCGCTAACGCGGAGTTTTATAAGGAAAAATTTATGTCTGAAAACATTTCGTTTAAATCATTTTATTACAGTTTGGGAACAACAGTTTCCGTATGCAGAATTTCAATCAAAAAATTGAACAGCAACTTGATTTATTAAACCAATTCTGGCAAAAACCTGAATATAAAAATGAAAAGTGGGAATCAAACGAACTAATCCAGGCAGCGTATTACAATTTCATAAAAGAAAGTGATTTTC
The DNA here is from genome assembly GCA_963601995.1 of bacterium. Classification (GTDB taxonomy): domain Bacteria; phylum Spirochaetota; class Spirochaetia; order Treponematales; family Treponemataceae; genus Treponema_D. The sequence continues at coordinate 5,498 of CAVCIJ010000141.1, forward strand.
TAAAAGAAGGAGACGCTCCTAGAAAAGCAAAAGATGCCCGTCAAAAAACTTCGGGAATGAGGGACATTGGTCTAATTGATGATAACCGAAGACTTACGCCTGTAGGAAAAAAGCTGCTTGAAATTTCAAAATCAGGTGATTTTACAAGTGACAATTTTCTTCAGATTCCAAAGGACAGTTACATTTACTTTTTGCAACTCTTAAAAACTTATGTTGAAATCGATAATGATACGGTAATAAGACCTTTTATTCTTCTTGCAAAACTTCTAAAAAAGTTTGATTTTCTTTTGCAGCATGAATTTATGTACCTTTTTCCACTTTGCATTGATAAGAAAACAACTGATTTTATTATAGAAAAACTTGAAAAGAATAGAACAAAAGAAAATGTAGATTCTATCATTACAGAAATCTTCATGAAGCAAAAAAATTATAAAGCTGCCCTTGATTATTTTCTGAACGAAAAGACCGTTATCGAAGAAACGTTTTGCAAGGTTGGTTTAAATAGAAAAAGCAAAGACTATGACAGAGCATATCTTCCTTTGTATAATACAATCAGAAAAGTATATTTTGATGATGATAAATCAGATTCAGCAATATTGAAATTGTATGAAGCTTCAGAAATTGGAAATATAAAAACTCATTGGCGAAAATTTTTGTTTAAAACATCTTCTGGTACTGCAATTAGAAAATCTCCTAAAGAAGAACTTGAACGAGCTAATATGTTCAGTAACATTTCAGAAGAAGCAAAATTTAAGGAAGTATTCTTCAAAACAATGCACCTAATCAAAATAAAAAGGACTCTAGAAGATTATTTTGATTTAAATCGCCGTTATCTTAAAATCTCGGACACATTACTTTTCGCGGATAATCAAGTTAAGTTTGATGTAATTCCGCGATATTATTTTTCTTTAGTTCCAGATGATTTTTACAATCTTGCCTTTAAAAAATCAGATGATTTGCAGGAATTGAAAAAAATGGAAGATATTTCTCCATTCTTAAAACTTGATGAAGAAAAACTTCTTAAACTTATCAATAAAGAAAATAAAACAAACTTTACGAAAATTGCTGATATTAAACAGTTTGTTGCTGACGAACGTACAGAACGTTTTAACAGGCTTATTGATGAAAAATTTACAGATAAAAATCTTATTACAATACTTGAACTATTTAAAAACAGAAAAAGTCCTGCAGATGACAAAGCTATTCAAGAGTTTGTTACTGATGAAGCTGACGGACCTACAATTTTTGAATATATTCTTGCAATCGTCTAGTATAAAATCAGTAACAGAGAAGGTGATGTTCTTTCATTTATGAATCTTTCCCTTGAAGCAGACTTGCTTCCAAAAACTCATGCCGGCGGAGGGGAGGCAGATATTGTCTGGAAATATAAATCTTCAGAAGATTATCCAAAACATGATTTACTCATTGAAGCAACACTTTCTGATTCAACAAATCAGCGCCGAATGGAAATGGAACCTGTTTCCCGTCATTTGGGTGACTATATTTTGAATCATAAAGATTATGAAACTTACTGTGTATTTCTGACAAACTATCTTCATATAAATGTAATTTCTGATTTTAGAAATCGAAAAACAAGTACTTACTACAATGCAGACGGAACAGAAGAAATAAATGGAATGATGATTATTCCCTTAGAGACTGATGTTTTGATTGCATTGTTAAAATCAGGAAAAAAATATCCAGAACTGTATAAGCAATTTCACGAAAGTTATGAAAGTTTATTTGCACCTAAGCAATGGTATGAAAAACTTGTTCAGGTATTGGAACATTTTTAATTATAAAACATCATCGTAACAAGCAGTTTTATCGGTAAACACAAGAAGTTTTTCAATAACACGCCATATCAATGG
>CAVCIJ010000142.1:0-3699 GCA_963601995.1 bacterium
GTATGTAATAATTCCGTTTTCATCGTCTACATCGTAAAATCTTGTAAGAAGATTTGTGATTGTTGTTTTTCCGCTGCCTGTAGAGCCTACAAGTGCGATTTTTTCACCCGGATTTGCATGTAAATCAATTTGATGAAGAATTTCCTTTCCTTCTACGTAACTGAAACTCACTTTTTGAAAGTTTACGTCGCCTGTAAGTTTTGTAAGCTTTTCTCCATCTTTCCACGCCCAGCAGCCTGTATTTGCAAAAGACTGAACTAAATGAATTTTTTTATCACTGCTTGAACTTTCTGTTGTTTCTACTGCATTTACTAAAGTGATTTTTCCATCGTCAGTTTCACTTTGTTCATCAATTGCATTAAAAATTCTTTCTGCTCCGGCAAGTGCATTTAACACTGAATTGAATTGTTGACTCATCATTGTAATCGGTCGTGAAAAACTTCTTGTGTACTGCAAAAAAGCTGCAATAGAACCAATGTCCATTTTTCCTCGAATTACAAGAAATGCTCCTAAAATCGCAACAAGTGCATACTGTCCGTGACTTAAGTTTCCCATAATCGGACCAAGAATGTTTGCAAAGGTGTTCGCACGTGTGGAAGCGTCTTGCAGTTTGTCATTCAAAGTAGCAAATTCTTCCCTGCATTTTTTTGCGTGGTTAAAAACTTTTACAACTTTCTGTCCCTCAATCATTTCTTCAATGTAACCGTTTAAAGCACCTATATCTTTTTGCTGATCGCGAAAGGCTCGTGCACTCTTTTTTCCAACTTTTGCCGCAAGAAACATCATAAGAACAAGGCTTACAATAACGACTGCCGTAAGAAGAGGACTTAAGATAATCATCATTACAAAAAGCGCCGTAACGCTTATAACGCTGGTAATTAACTGGGGTAAAGTCTGGCTCATCATTTCGCGCAATGTGTCAACATCATTTGTATAAAGAGACATAAGTTCGCCGTGAGTATGACTGTCGTAGTAGCGTAGAGGAAGTGTTTCCATCTTGTTAAACAAATCTGTGCGGATTTTATATAAAATCCGTGTAGAAATGTGCAGCATAATTCTGGAGTTTCCCCATGTTGCAAAAGCGCCCAAAGCAAAAATGCAGGCAATTGTCAAAAGCATTTTTATAAAAGGCAAAAAGTCATTAAAGGTAAGTTCTTTTCCTGAACTTGCCAGAGTAAAAAGAGGAATAATATAATTGTTAAGTGCCGGCTTAATTAAAGTGTCGCCTAAAACACTTGCGCCAACACTTACAAGCGTAACAATCAAAAGCAAAAGAACAAGCCATTTGAATTCCTTAATGTAAGATAAAAGTCTTTTTATTGTTTTTTTTGAATTTTTAGGTTTTGCAACACCTTTCATTTTTACTGGCGGCATTTATTTTCTCCCATAGATAAAAGACCGCACAAATTTAGCGGACTTTTATAAAATAAACTGAATTATCTCCTTGCCAGGATTTATACTTTTTTTAGCAAAGTGCTTCTTAGCAGGGGTTTTACTCAGTTTTCATCAAGTATTTTTTTTTCAATAACTGAAGCGTTTTTTTAATTCTGGCTTTGCTGCGATTCATAAACTTCGCGGTAAATTTCATTGTTTTTCAAAAGTTCTTCATGAGTTCCGTATCCGTTTATTTTTCCGTTATCCAGTACAAAAATAACGTCGGCGTCCTGAACAGAACTGATTCTCTGTGCAATTATAATTTTCGTTGAGTCTTTCAAATTTTCTCTGAGTCCCGCTCTAATTCTTGCGTCTGTAGCCGTGTCTACCGCCGAAGTTGAATCATCAAGAATTAAAATTTTGGGATTTTTCAAAAGTGCTCTGGCAATACAAAGGCGCTGCTTTTGACCTCCGCTCAAATTAACTCCACCTTGACCCAAATCAGTATCGTAGCCATTTGGAAGTGTGCTTACAAATTCATGTGCGTCAGAAATTCTGCAGGCTTCAATCATCTGTTCATCGCTTGCATTTTCATTTCCCCACTTCAGATTTTCTTTTATAGTTCCGCTGAAAAGTACATTTTTTTGCAGCACAACCGAAACATTGTCTCTAAGAATTTCCATATCGTAGTTTTTAACGTCAACTCCGCCAACTTCAACTTTCCCTTCGCAAACATCGTAAAGTCGTGGAATAAGAGAAATAAGTGTTGTTTTAGAAGAACCAGTTCCGCCTAAAATTCCCACCATTTGTCCGCTTTTAATATGAAGATTTATGTCTTTTAAAACGCAGTTGTTTTTGTCGTGAACATAGCTGAACGAAACATTTTCAAAATCTATAGAACCGTCTTTTACAGTTTTTACAGTGTCTTTTTCATCAGGATTTTTAATTTCAGGTTCTTCGTCAAGAACTGCCGTAATTCTGCTGATGCTGGCGCGCGAAAGAACCACGCCTATAAACACAATCGAAACCATCATAAGCGACATAAGAATTTGTCCGATGTACGAAATAAAACTTACAAGTTCGCCAGTCTGCATATTTCCAAAAACAATCATTCTGCCGCCAAACCAAAGTGCCGCAATAATGCTTGTGTAAATAACAATCTGCATCAAAGGACTTGTAAAAATAATAAGCATTTCAGCCTTAACTTGAGCGTCTCTAAGTTCCTTAGCGCAAGAATCAAATTTTTTGCTTTCAAAGTTGCCACGCACAAAACTTTTTACAACGCGGATTGCAGTTAAATTTTCCTGAACATCATTATTAAGCTTGTCATAAAAACCAAGCATTTTTTGAAAACGCGGAAATCCTTTTTTTGCAAGAAAGCCCAAAACTACAGCCACAAGCGGAATTGCAACTGCAAAAATCAGTGAAAGTTCAAGATTTATAAAGCAGGCAAGAATTGTTCCCGAAATCAGCATAAAAGGTGCTCTTATGCAAATTCTAATAAGCATCTGATAAGTGTTCTGTACGTTAGTACAGTCAGTTGTGAGACGAGTTACAAGCGAACTTGAAGAAAAATGATCGATATTTCCAAAGGAAAAATCCTGAATTTTAGAAAAAAGATTACGCCGCAAATTATGAGAAAATCCCACAGATGCCACGGCACCAAACCTTGCTCCCAAAATGCCGCAGATAAGCGAAACGCAGGCCATTGCAAGCATAATAAGACCTGTTTTGATAACATAATCAAAATCTTTATTTGCAATTCCCACGTCAATAATTCTTGCCATCATCAGCGGAATCGTAATTTCCATAAGAACTTCGCCAATCATCGTAAGCGGACAAAGCCACGAAAATACCTTGTATTTTTTTTCAAGACCCATCGTTAATTTAGAAAAAGTTGACATATAAAAAATTTTAATTAAATGGAAAAAAAACGTCATATAAAACTTTGTTATTTTTAAATTTGGGAGCGAATTTTTTTTTCTCAAGTTCACCGCCTTTCAGCCGGTGAATTTTTTAGAAATCCCGCTTTCCGCAGTTTCGTTCAAAACCTGTGGTTTTGAACGTGCTATTGAGTTTTCTAAGTTCTGTTTTAGGCGTTAAGAAAATAAATGCTTGTAAAGGAGATCTGCGAGTTTGTCGCAAGTTACTGACAAAATTCTCTGTCCCACTGCAAAAATCAATTTCTTAACAAAAAAAATCCACGAGTTTTGTAACAAAACTAAAAAGTACAGACTGCCAGAATCATTTTTAGCCATAATTGCACTTTGTTTTTTGTCTGGACTTTAATAAAATAAAAAATCTAAGAAAAAATTTGAGTAAATC
>CAVCIJ010000143.1:0-41138 GCA_963601995.1 bacterium
TCACTGGAAGGATTTGAATGATGGAAAGCCGGCCTTTGTTTTACAGGGAATTGGTGGAAATAGAATTAGAGATCCATTTATTTTCAAAAAAAATGACGGAAAATTCGTTTTGATTGCAACTGACTGGACTTTGTGGCAGACTCCAGAGGCAGTAAGCGAAGGTTATTGGTCAAATCCTAGTCCGTATCTTATTCTTGCGGATTCTGATGATTTGATTTCCTGGAAAAATTCCCGCAGAATAGATTTTGCCCGGCTTTCTTCTGAAGCACTTGAAGCAAGAAAATTTCATGGTTGGGGACAAATGCACGCCTGGGCACCAGAAGTTTTTTATGACGAAAGTAAAAATATGTACGGCGTAATTTGGAGCGGCGACGGAGATTTGCAGGGAAGCAGTGTTATAAATCGAACTTATGTAAATTACACAAGCGATTTTGAAAATTTTAGTAAGCCGGAACTTTTCTTTGAGCTCAAAGATGAAAACGGAAATAACATTACTGAAATTGATGCAACTATAATTCAGCACGAAAAGAACTGGTATATGTTTTTTAAGGGCGAGGCGAATGATGCAAAAGATATTCAGGAAGCAAAATCTTCTTCGCTTAAACCGGGAAGTTTTAAGGTTATAAATGACCATAAATACATTACGCGCGGAAAAAATCAGCAGACGCAGATGTACACTGAAGGACCTTTTATAATTCAGATTCCTGGAGAAAATCAGTGGTATTTGTATGCTGACTTTTACGGCCGCGATGGACAGTTTGGCTGCTGGAGCACAAAGAATTTGGAAGCACATGCAGAAGACTGGATTTTGCTTGATGAAGGTGAATATTCTCTTCCAGACGGAGTGCGCCATGCAAATACAGTCTGGGTGAGCGAAGAGCAGCTTGAGGCTCTTATTAACAAATAAATTTTTTATTTTTAGGGAAATACTGAAAACTAAGATAGTTTGTGAAAATAAAATTTCTAAAATTTTTAATTTTTAGAAGCGATTTTAGAAAATAAGATATTTTTAAGTCATACTGATATAGCTCAGTGTTTTCTTAGCGGATTTTTCTTTTTTGCTGAATGGTGAAAATTAAAAGTCCGTTTTTTTTATCTTGATAAAATTCTAATTTGTGATATCACTTTGCGAGTTTAGTATAAAAAATCCTAAAAATTCTTAAAAAAAACTTTACAAAGAAAATGCACGATGTTATCATAAAAAACGTGAAAAGGTTTTCATAACTTAAGAAGGACGGTCTATATATGAACGAAATTGAAAAACGCAGAAAAAAGAATGCTCTTACGGAATTCTTCCGCAAGTACGGCGTTCTTATGCTTATGTGCTTGCCGGCTATTATTTACTTTATTGCTTTTAACTATGCTCCACTGCCTGGGCTCTATGTTGCTTTTGTAAAATATAACTACGGAAAGGGAATCTTTGGAAGTAAATTTGTAGGATTGGAAAACTTTAGGTTTTTGTTTGAGTCTGGAAAACTGTGGACTTTAACAAGAAACACAATTCTTTACAATTTTGCATTTTTGATTCTTGACAACATTGTTGCTATGTTTATGGCAATTCTTATCAATGAAGTTACGCACAGATTATTTAAGAAAGTAACTCAAACAATTATGCTTTTGCCTTACTTTATTAGTGCGGTTCTTGTTGGACTTCTTGTATACAATATTTTTAACTATGACTTTGGTTTTGTTAACAGACTTTTGAGTGGAATGGGACTAAAAAAATGGGCGCCTTATTCAAATCCAAAAGCCTGGCCTGTTCTTATAGTTTTGATTCAGCTTTGGCAGTGTACTGGTTACAACACAATCGTTTACTTTGCAACAATTATGGGAATTGATACAGAAACTATTGAAGCTGCAAGAATTGACGGTGTAAATGCTTTCCAGAGAATCCGCTATATTGAACTTCCAATGCTCAAGCCTACTTTGGTAATTTTGATGCTTTTTGCAATGGGCGGAATCGTAAAAGGAAATTTCGGTCTGTTCTATAACATCATCGGTCAAAACTCAATTCTTTATCCAACTACAGATATTATTGAAACTTATGTTTATCGTGCCACAATGACAGACTTTAACTTTTCTACAGCGTCTGCAATCGGATTTTATCAGTCGATTTTAGGATTTGCGATTGTTATGGTCTGCAACTGGGTAATCAAGAAAATTGAGCCTGAGTATTCATTGTTCTAGGTTTGTACTTAGTTTTTTTTACGGAGAGAAAAGATGTCACAGAAAACAGCATCAGATTATTTTATGGAAAGACTTGCAATTGTTATAATTACAATTTTTGCACTTCTTTGCATTATTCCATTTCTTTTGATTATAGGAACTTCTTTTAACACTGAAGCGGCAGTTCGCCAGAAGGGATTTTCTTTGTGGCCAGACGAGCCTACACTTCAGGCTTATAAAATGATTTTTAAAAGCGGAAAAATTATTTTGGGTTCTTACGTTGTAACAATTTTAATGACGGCAATTGGAACTTTAGTTGGACTTTCGATTATTTCAATGACAGGTTACGCTCTTAACCGACACGATTTTCCGCTTAGAAACGGAATTTCATTTTTCATTTATTTTGCCAGTTTGTTTAGTGCCGGACTTGCGCCGTATTATTTGATGATGGTAAAAATTTATCACTTAAAAGACAATTATCTGGCTGTTCTGCTGCCGCTTCTTATGTCGCCCTGGCTGATTATTTTGATGAAAAACTACGTAAAAGGCGTTCCTTACGAACTTACTGAAGCTGGAAAAATTGACGGTGCAGGCGACTTTACAATTTTTGTTAGATTGATTCTGCCAATGTTAAAACCTGCTCTTGCTACAATTGGACTTTTCCTTGCACTTGGATATTGGAATGAATGGTATCAGTCTTCTTTATTCCTGAGTGCACGCGTGGATTACAAACCACTTCAGTATATGCTTTATCAGATTATAAATCAGGTTGCGTATTTAAAGAATTCTGTTGCAGGTGCGTATGTTACCTTTGATGACTTCCCTCAGGAAACATTAAAAATGGCTACTGCTGTTGTTGCAACAGGTCCTGTAATTTTGATTTATCCTTTTGTTCAGAAATACTTTATTTCTGGAATTACAGTTGGTGCTGTTAAAGGCTGATTTTTATAGGAGAGTAAGATGAAAACTGTCAGCAAATCCGGCAGTTTTTGTCTTTTTAGAGTTTGCGTTGCAAACTTTGTAATTAACTGCATATTCTCACTTTGCTGCGAATGTGCTTAAAACTTTAGAAAATATTGAAATCTTTATTTTAGGAGAAAAAATGAAAAAGATTATTAAAGGTTTAGGACTTGCCTTAGGTTCTGCGGCACTTCTTGCTTCTTTTGCATCTTGTGCTGGAAAGCAAACAGCTTCTTTTGAAGACGATTTGTCTGAACATGTTGTTATAACTTATATGACTACTGGAAACAAACCGTCAAATTCTGCAACAGATGATATGCTCAAGGAATTGAACAAAATTCTTACTGAAAAAGTGAATGCTGAACTTCAGATTTACTATATTCCGTGGACAAATTATCTTACAAACTACAATCTTACTCTTGCACAGATGGATGGAACTGTTGATTTAGTTGGAACAGCGTCAGACTGGCTTGATGCATGGAAAAACTCAAAGAACGGAGCATTCCTTGCTTTGCCGGAAGAAGCAATTGCAAAATATGCACCAAAAACATACGAAAGTGTTTCAAAAGAACATTGGGAAATGTGCAAATACGATGGTGAAATTTATTTGATGCCGGAAGATAATTACGCACAGTGGATTAACCACGGATTTATGTACAGAATGGACTGGGCAAGAGAAGCTGGACTTTATGACGGAGTTCACAGCTGGGAAGATTTAACAAAATATTTTGAATCAGTAAAGGCAATGCGCCCTTCAGTAATTCCTTGGGACTCAGACGGAGCTGCTTCAACTTATCATGCTGACGGTTATATTCAGTCAAAAAGCGATTATGTTGCACTCGACGGAATTTCAACTCTCTTAATGTACGGAGTTAGAAGAAGTGATTTGAATACAGTTTATACTCCGTTCCTTGAAGGTAATGAACTTATTGAATATGCAAAATTGATGAAAAAATGGGATGAAATCGGCGTATGGAAGAAAGACGTTCTTAACAATTCATCAGATAACCGCTCAGAATTCTATCTTGGACAGACTGCCGTTGATCAGCATCACTCTCAGACCTGGTACACAACTGTTCGCCCGGAAATGGATGAAAAACAGCCTGGTTCAGAAGTAGAATTCTTCTGGTTTGGTGAAGAAAGTGGTAACGTTACTACAATGACAATTACTCACGGAGCAATGGCAATTTCTGCAGCATCAAAGCATCCTGCACGTGCTCTTGCAGTTTATGATTTACTTCGCAACGACAAAAAATGCTATGATTTGTTCAACTATGGAATTGAGGGACGTCAGTATGAACTTACAGAAGACGGTTACCGCAGAAAGCCAGCTGGATATTCAGAAGACAAAGATGGCATCGTAACAGACTTCTGGTGGGGAAGAAATGATGATTTGGAGATTCGCGATTCACGCGGTGCCTGGGACAAATTCGATGAAATTTGCGAAGTTTACAACAAAACAAAGCTTGACTATCCTTACGGACAGATTGTTTGGGATGTAGATGCAATCAATTCTGAACTTTCTAACATCAGCGATGTTTGGGCAAACTATATGGGAAGAATTTGCTACGGCAAAATGGACGACCCTGAAGCTTATGTTGCAGAATTCCGTGATGCACTTAGAAAAGCTGGAATTGAAAGAGTAATTGCAAGTCTTCAGGCTCAACTTGATGCTTTTAATGCAACAAAATAAAGCTATTTTCAAGAGTCTTTTAGAAAGCTGCTAAATTCTAAGAGACTTGATGATTTTTTTTTTCTCAAAAAAATTAAAGGGGGAATTGCAAAGTATAAATTTGTGGTTCCCTTTTTTATTTGAGATATAAAAACCTAAAAAACAGCGTTTTCAAGGTCTTGAGCAAAAGAGTGCCTTGATGTGGCGTATTATAAGGAATCGATATGAAAATTAAATTAGACAACAAGTGGCGTTTTTTTCTGCAGGATTTTTCACCAGATGCTTTGGGACAAAAAGATTTATGGGCAAGAGACTTTGATGATTCAGACTGGAAAACAGTAAATGTGCCTTACGATTGGGCTGTAAAATTTCCATTCAGCAAAAATAATTCCAGTGGCACAGCTTATCTTCCTGGTGGAACAGGTTGGTTCAGATATCATTTTGATTCCGTAAAAGATGCAAAAAATGCTTTTTTATGCTTTGACGGCGTTTACAAACATTCGCGCGTGTGGCTTAACGGATATTATCTTGGAAACTGGCAGAACGGATTTACTCCTTTTGAAATGAATGCAGGCGGTGCATTAAAGGCAGAAGGCGAAAATGTACTTGCAGTTTGCGTTGATCACCGCGATATTGCTGACTGTCGTTGGTACACTGGAAGTGGAATTATGCGTCCGGTCTATTTAAAACTTACAGGCGATATTTATTTTCCGGAAGACGGAGTTAAATTTGAGTCAAAAAACAACGAACTTTTCCTTTCTATAAAAGCAAAAAATTTGAGTTCAGAGAAAAAAGATTTTACGTTGAAAATTGAACTTAAAGATTCTGACGGAGGCTTAGTTTTGCAAAAGGAAGAAAATTTAAGTGTTTGCGCAGATGAACTTTGCAAATTTAATTTTTCACAGGCGATTAGCGGCATAAAAAAGTGGAGCATTGAAGAGCCGAATTTGTATTCTATTTGCGTAAGTGCGGTTGTAGATGAAAAGAAAAGCGATTCTTATTCTGCAAAACTTGGTTTTAGAGATCTTGAATTTAATGCTGAAAAAGGATTTTTCTGTAACGGAAAAAATTACAAGTTAAAAGGCGTTTGTTTGCACGAAGATGCCGGAGTTTTGGGAAATGCCGTTCCTAAAGAAGTATGGCAGCGCCGGCTTGAAAAACTGCAGGATTGTGGCTGTAATGCGATCAGAATGAGTCATAATCCGCATTGCGAAGAACTTTATGAACTTTGTGATGAAATGGGATTTTTTGTTTTTGATGAAATTTATGATGAATGGCAGGAACCAAAAAATAAATGGTGGCAGGGACACAATGTTTATCCGCCGAGTCACCAGGGAATTACAGATGATTTTTTGTCTTGCTATCAAAAAGATATACGTGCCTTTGTAACAAAAAGATGGAATCATCCAGGCGTAATTATGTGGAGCATAGGAAACGAAATTGACTATCCGAATGATCCTTACTGTTCGCCAAAATTTAAGGAAATGACTGGAAATAATGACGCTTCAAAACCTTCTGCAGAGCGTCAGTACAATCCAAATCATCCTGACATAAGTCAGATTTCTGGAATTGCAAAAATACTGAGTACTGAAGTAAAAAAATGGGATTTGTCGCGTCCTGTAACAATGGCACTGGCTTTTCCGGAACTTTCTTCTGACACAGGCGTCATTGATGCACTTGATGTGATTGGTTACAACTACAAAGAACAGTTTTACGAGGAAGACCACAAGAGATTTCCAGACAAAATGTTTGTTGGCAGCGAAAATCAGCATAATCTTGAGTTTTGGCAGGCAGTTGAAAAAAATGACTTTGTTGCCGGACAATTTTTGTGGACGGGAATTGATTATCTTGGTGAAGCAAAGGGCTGGCCAGTGCACGGAAGCGAAGCGGGACTTTTGGATTTGGCTGGATTTGAAAAGCCTATGTATTATTTTAGAAAGGCTTTGTGGTCAGAAAAGAAATTTGCCAAAATTTTTACTTCCGTAAATGGTGGAGAAGACTGGAGCGAAAGCTGGTCTTATACCAGTGGAGAAGATGTTCTTGTTAGAGTTTATACAAATGAAAATTCTTTAGAACTTTTCTTAAACGGAAAGAAAATTGATTCTAAGCAGAATTGCTATCCTTTTGTTGATTTTAATGTGAAGTTTGAAGAAGGAACTTTAACTGTAAAAACAGCAAATTCCAGCGATGAGCTTTGCACTTATTTTGCACCTGTAAAATTTGATGTAAAAATTAAAAATTACGGTGGAAATATTAAGCAGCTTGAAATTTATCTTTGCGACAAAAACGGAAAAATCGTGTCAAATTCTTCACAAAGAGTATTTGTGGAAACACAAGGCAATATTTCTCTTGAAGGATTGGAAAACGGAGATTTGAGCGACGTAACGGAGTATTCAGCAAATTACAGAAATGCAAAAAATGGTCGTTTGCTTGCTTACGTTTTTGCAGATGAAAATTCAAAGGTGATTATAAAATCTAAGGGAATAAAAAACTGCGAAGTGAATTTTTAAAAAATTTACTTCGAGAACGACTTGTTTTTTTTGCGCTAGGGATTGAAGCCGCGATTAGCGGGACGGACGCGACCACGATAGTGGGTGCGGCTGGACGGAAAAATTTTATGGAAGGCAAAAGCCTTCCATAAAATTTTATAACGCGAAAGCCCGGTTTTATGACTTGGAAAAAGACATAAAAAGCGCCCTTATTTAAAAAAATATAAGTATGATTTGTAAACTTAGTTAAAAAGTGCTAGATTTTCGATATGAAAAATTTGCCTGAAAAAAACAGAATGGAAATTCCGTGGAAGAATGAATGTTCTGGAACAAAAATAAGAGAAGCTTCAATCGAAGAAAAAATAGGTCTTATTGCACGGATTGGACTTGAACTTTTGTCTTGTGGAACTGGAGCCTGGCGTGTGCGGAACTCAATGAACAGAATTGCGCGATTTCTTGGAGTTTCAATTAACGTGGATATTGGTTTTATGACGCTGAACATAAACTGTTTTGATTCGGCGGTTTGTCTTTCGCAGTCTTTTAGCTTGAATGCAACTGGCGTAAATACTTATAAACTTTACAGACTTGAGCGTTTTGTAAAAAAGTTTCCCCGCGAAAGTGAAAATCTTACTGTTGCTCAAATTCATCAAAAAATTGACGAAATCAATAAAATTCACAGTCTTTACAATCCGTTTATTTTAGGACTTTCTGCAGCTCTTGCGTGTGCGGCTTTTACCTTTTTGCTTGGTGGAGGTGCATGGGAAATGCTCCTTGCGTTTTTAGGTGCCGGAATTGGAAATTCAATTAGAGCTGCTTTGATAAAACGACGTTATACTCTTTTTATGAATGTGGCGATTTCTGTTTCTGCGGCCTGCCTTGGTTACGAAATATTTTTTCAGGTTTTTAAACTTATTTTTGGAATTTCTGAAATTCATCAGGCCGGGTACATTTGTGCAATGCTTTTTATAATTCCAGGATTTCCTTTTATTACTTCGGGAATAGACTTTGCTAAGCTTGATTTGCGTTCTGGACTTGAGCGGCTTACTTACGCCGTAATAATTGTGATGGTTGCAACTCTTTCTGCCTGGATTATGGCTCTTATTTTGGGCTTAAGACCTTCAGATTTTGCGTCGCTTGACTTAGTTTTATGGCAGAAAATTTTATTTCGTATGATGGCAAGTTTTTGCGGAGTTTTTGGATTTTCAATAATGTTCAACAGTTCTGTAAAAATGGCTTCAACGGCTGCCTGCATTGGTGCATTTGCAAACACTTTGCGTCTGGAACTTGTAGATTTGTGTAACTTTCCTCCGGCTGCTGCTGCTTTTTGCGGAGCCTTTGCTGCTGGAATTTTGGCTTCACTTTTTAAGAGAAAAGTTGGATATCCTCGAATTTCGCTTACAATTCCTTCAATAGTAATTATGGTTCCGGGACTTTATTTTTACAAAGGAATTTACAATCTTGGCATAATGATGCTTCAGGAATCAGCTTCATGGCTGTGTGCTGCACTTTTAATTACGCTTTCGCTGCCGCTTGGATTGATTGCTGCAAGAATTTTAACTGACCGCTCGTTCAGGCACAGTTCTTAAAAATATTCTGTGTATTTGACTTTTGCTTTTTGTACTGATTGATTTTTCTTGTTTGATAAGAAAGAGTTTGTGCTGAAATAAAAAAAATTTCAGCACTTTTTTTTGTTGCTGAATAAAAAATTCACTATTCTTTTTAATTGATTATTTTTTCTGCGGCAAAAACTGCAGCAAGTCCGCATAAAATTGAAAGTGCCACGTATAAAAAGGCGGTTCCTGCATTCCCTTTTTCAATAAGTCCTTCTGTTTCAAGTGCAAATGATGAAAAAGTTGTAAATCCGCCGCAAAGTCCTACTTTTAAAAACAGCGTCATTTTTGGATTGGAAATATTTTTAGAAGCAAGTGCTGCTACAAGACCGATTACAAAAGAACCGAGCACATTTATAAGAAAAGTTTTTAGCGGAAATCCGTTTTTTTGCGATACGGGAAAAATTGTTATCAAATAGCGTAAAACGGAACCAGCAGCTCCGCCAAGTGCTACAATAAGAACGTTCAGCATAAAATACCTTAGATTTTTAAAATTTTATGATTCTGCTTTCTTTTGTAAAACTGCAGAAAATTGCACTTGCGTTCTTTAAATAAAAAACTGCAGTGTTTCCATCGCCAGCTGCGTACATTTTTTTTAGAGAAGGCATTGTGTCAAGCATTGCTTTTTGCGCTTGAATTGATGGATCGTAAACTGCTTCGGCTGTAATGCGAATCCATTCGTCACCTGCCATTGCTGAAATTTCAATTTTTGGATTTTTTAAAAGCTGTTTTGCAACTTCTTTTTTAAGTCCAGTTTGAAAATAAAGTTTTTCCTTATAAATCATCTGTGAACCGAACGGGCGCACATGTGGCTGACCGTCATCGTCTGTGGCAAGATACCAAACACCAGCCTTTTTTAAGAATTCAAGAACTTCGTCCATAAAATCGCCCTCCAAAAAAAACATAAATTTTATTTTTCTCATTTTATTCAGTTTTTTGCAGATTTTCTATAAAAAATTGATTCTAAAATTCCATTTTCAGATTAGATGAAAAAGTTCAATAAGAAATCTGGTTTTTCAAAAAGTTTACTTTTTAGTGTTATTTAAGAATTTAGTTTTTCAGGCAGTCACGACTGAATTTTTTATAAAACAGAGTTCTTTTGTGATTTTACATAAATTTTACATTTTTTTGACTGCGGATTTAACTTTTATTTTTAAGATTAAGGCGCAACAAGAAAAAGGTTTATAAAGTTGCAGAGAATGACAATTTTGTCTGGCAATAAAGACACTTTGGAGGAAAAGATTATGAAAAAAATCAATTTGATTGCAAAACAGGCAGTTTTACTTGCAGCAGTTTGTTCTTTAGCGGCTTTTACAGGCTGCAGCAAAGCTTCAAATGCTTCAAAATCTTCTGGCATTTCTGGAAACGTTTCTTTGAACGGTTCAACTTCTATGGAAAGTGTTGTTGGAATCCTTTCAGAAAAATTTATGCAGGATTATTCAAGTGTAAAAATCACATATGACGCAACTGGAAGCGGAACTGGAATTGAGGCGGCTTCAAATGGTACTTGCGACATTGGTCTTGCATCACGCGATTTAAAGTCGGCAGAAAAAGAAAAAGGACTTGTTCAGACTACAGTTGCTTACGATGGAATTGCAATCATTGTAAACGCCTCTAGCCCGATTTCTGATCTTTCTGTTGATGATGTTGCTTTAATTTATACAGGCAAGGTTGCAAACTGGTCTGAACTTGGAGGAGAAAATCTTGCAATTGCATGTATTGGACGCGAGGCTGGAAGCGGAACTAGAGATGGATTTGAATCAATTACAAAAACTGGCGGAAAATGCGTCCTTGCTCAGGAACTTACAAGTACTGGTGCTGTAATTGAGGCTGTAAAAAATTCTCCTAATGCAATTGGCTACGCATCATTTTCTGCTGTAGAAGGAAAAACTGGAATTAAGGTTCTCAAAATTGGCGGAGTAATGCCAGACGAAACTACAATCGCAGACGGAAGCTACAAAGTTCAAAGAAACTTCAACTTTATTACAAAAGACGGTGCAGAACTTTCTGCAGCTGCAAAGGCATTCTTTGACTGGGCAACATCAAAAGAAGCTTCAGATTTGATTAGTCAGGCGGGCGTTGTTCCGGCAGCAAACTAAGTCAAATAAAACGGGGAAAATGCAATGAAAAACTTTTTTGCAAAGAAAAGAGAACAAAAATGTAAAGCCACAGAGCTGCTTGCACATATTGTTTTTCTTGCCTGCGGCATTTGCGCAGTGGGATTCGTGCTTTTAATTTCAGTTTATCTTGTAATTTCAGGCATTCCTGCCATTCACAAGATTGGACTTGTAAAGTTTCTTTTTGGAACAAAGTGGGCTTCTACAGCAAGCTCCCCGGAGTTTGGAATTCTTCCCTTTATTTTAACCAGCATTTGGGGAACTGCAGGTGCTCTTATTCTAGGAATTCCGATTGGAGTTTTAACTGCAGTTTTTCTTTCAAAATTTGCTCCACCTTTTTTGGCAAAAATTGTACGAAAGGCGGTTGAACTTTTGGCAGGAATTCCTTCTGTGGTTTACGGACTTGTGGGAATGATTGTGCTTGTTCCTTCAATCCAAAAGCTTTTTAATTTATCTTCCGGTGCGACTTTGCTTGCGGCAATTGTTGTTCTTGCGGTAATGATTTTGCCTTCAATCGTAAGTGTGTCAGAAACGGCATTGAACGCAGTTCCCAAAGAATACGAGGAAGCATCACTTGCACTAGGAGCAACAAAGACTGAAACTTACTTTAAAGTTTCACTTCCGGCAGCAAAAAGCGGAATTGCAGCGGCAATAGTTTTGGGCGCAGGCCGGGCGATTGGAGAAGCAATGGCAATAATTATGGTAAGCGGAAATGTTGCAAATATGCCAAATCTATTTAAGTCTGTGCGATTTATGACAACGGCGATTGCAAGCGAAATGTCATATGCTCCGGTTGATTCACTTCAAAGACAGGCACTTTTTTCAATTGCGCTTGTGCTTTTCCTTTTTATTATGCTCATAAATATAATTTTGAATGTCTTTATAAAAGGCAAAAAGAAACAAGGCAAAAACAGCCTTAAGCAGCGTTAAAAATCTGTTTTTTAATGGAAGGTGAAAAATGCTTAGCAAAAAAAGAAAAATCTGGAACATATCGGCAAAATGCGCTTTATATATTGGTTCTTCATTTACAGTTTTGCTTTTGATTTTTTTAATCGGCTACATTTTATGGCGCGGCATTCCTAATATTTCGTGGACATTACTTTCGAAAAAAACAAGCTATCTTTCACATACAATTGGAATTCTGCCAAACATCTTAAACACACTTTACATCATTTTTGTTTCAATGATTGTGGCTCTTCCGCTTGGAGTGTGCGCAGCGGTTTACCTTACAGAATATGCCACAAACAAAAAACTTGCCTCTTTAATTGAATTTGCCACAGAAACACTTTCCGGCATTCCGTCAATTATTTTTGGTCTTGTAGGAATGCTTGTATTTACTCAATTGTTTGGACTTAAGCAGGGAATTTTAGCCGGCGGACTTACGCTTGTAATGATGGTTCTTCCGCTTATTGTGCGCACGACTCAGGAATCGCTAAAAACAGTTCCGCAAAGTTACCGGGAAGGTGCGCTTAGTTTGGGTTCAGGAAAATGGCGAATGATACGCACAGTTGTTTTGCCAAATGCAATGGATGGAATCGCAACAGGCTGTATTCTTGCAGTTGGACGAATAATTGGAGAATCAGCGGCTCTTCTTTTTACCGCAGGATTCGGACTTGCGCTCAACGGATTTATTGAATCGCTTGAGTCTTCTTCGGCAACACTTACAGTCGCACTCTATGTTTTTGCAAGTGAGCGTGGTGAAACAGGAGCCGCATTTGCAATCGCAGTAATTCTTCTTTTGCTTATGCTTTTTATCAACTTCCTTGCAGATTTTGCAGCAAAAAAACTAAAAAATCGCACTTAAACTCATTCATCACTTACATTTCAATATTTTTTTATGGGCGTTCGGCGCAATTTTACTTTGCAAACCCGCGCCGGCGGGCTATCCGCACTTCGCCGTCTAACGCGGCTCATTCCTCCGCTTTCGCTACGGAACTGCTTCGCAGGTGCTACTATCCCTAACGCACGTTCGCTTTGCTCACTTTTATTCTCAAAGTTGCATCTAAAAATTGCAATTTTCCCAGTTATTACAGCTGTCATATCGATGATTACAATAGAATTGTCTATAGAATCGAAAATAATATCATCGAAATTGTACAGTGCAAAACTCATCATCACTACAAATTTTTTTATTAAATCTTTGTAAAATAATCGAATTTTACCTAAATTTTACATTTCTTTGACGCGGGATTTAAGTTTTTCTTTTTATAATATAACCGCAATAAAAAAAAAGACTGCGGAGGCGCAAATGTGTGACGCAATGAAAATAGAAAAATTAAACTTGTGGTACGGAGAAAACCATGCACTTAAGGATGTAAGTGTGAATATTCCAAAAAATGAAATTACTGCATTGATTGGACCTTCTGGTTGCGGAAAGTCAACTTTTTTAAAAACCCTAAACCGTATGAACGATTTAGTTCCCGGCGTAAAATGTACTGGCAGGGTGATTTTTGACAACAAGAATATTTTTGATCCTGATGTTGACATTACCGAGCTTCGTAAAAGGGTTGGAATGGTTTTTCAAAAAGCAAATCTTTTCCCCATGAGCATTTACGACAATATTGCCTACGGTCCAAGAATTCACGGAATTACCAGCCGGGCAAAACTTGATATGATTGTTGAAAAGTCACTTACAGAAGCAGCAATCTGGAATGAGGTAAAAGACACTCTTAAAAAAAATGCGCTGCTTCTTTCTGGCGGTCAGCAGCAACGTCTTTGTATTGCACGCGCGCTTGCAGTGGAACCTGAAATTCTTTTGCTTGACGAGTCAACGAGTGCTCTCGATCCAATTTCAACAGGAAAAATCGAGGAACTTTGTCTTTCGTTAAAAAAAAGGCTTACCGTGATTATGGTTACTCACAATATGCAGCAGGCGGTACGCGTTTCTGACAGATGCGCGTTTTTTCTTCTAGGCGAGCTTGTTGAAGAAGACACAACAGAAAAAATATTTTCTTCACCGCGTGATAAACGCACAGAAAATTATGTTACAGGGAGGTTTGGTTGATGCGAAAGGAATTTGATGAGGAACTTCAATCCTTAAATGTAGAAATGATAAAAATGGGAATGATTTGCGAAGGCGCGGTAAAAGACGCTTCGGTTTGTCTTTTAGAAGATAAAAAAAATCAGAGTTCAAAAGATGAAGAAGTCGATTTTTCTGGTCTCATAGACAAAATCCGCACGCAAAGCCGCAAAATAAGCGATATGTGTCTGCGCCTTATTCTGCGAGAACAGCCGGTTGCAAAGGATTTGCGTGAAATTTCTTCTGCGCTGAAAATGGTTACAGACCTGGAAAGGATTGGTGTTCAGGCAGCGGACATTGCAGAAATTGCTTCTCTTAGAAATATCAGCGGAAAAACTTCGGGACTTCCTCTAAAAGAAATTTCGGAAGCTGCGAGAAATATGGTTTCTAAAAGCATTGATTCGTATGCTAAAATGGATCTCAATATCGCACTTAATGTAATAAAAAGCGATGATGTGGTTGACGGTTATTTTGACGAAATTAAGAGAAATCTGATAAAGCAAGTGCGCTCTTTAAGTATAAATGAAGATTCAGTTCCAGATCTTTTAATGGCGGCAAAATATTATGAACGAATTGCAGATCACGCCGTAAACATAGCAAAATGGGTTGTTTTTTGCATTACAGGCGAACAGTTTGCTGGAGGAAAAAAGTTAAAATGATTTTTTGTGTTGAAGATGACGAGAACGGGCGCGAACTTATGGTTTACGCTCTTTGCGCGGCAGGATTTGAGGCGAAAGGATTCGAAAATGCTGCGTCTTTTTGGGAAGAAATGAAAAAGACACGCCCGGAACTTATTATCCTTGACATTATGCTTCCGGACGAAAACGGAATTTCTATTTTGAAAAAACTCCGCTTTTCTTCTGTTACGGCGGAAATTCCTGTGATTATGGCAAGCGCAAAAGGAAGTGAGTACGACAAGGTAAGAGGTCTTGATTTTGGAGCAGACGATTATCTTGCAAAGCCTTTTGGAATGATGGAAATGACTTCGCGCGTGCGGGCAGTTTTGCGCCGGAGTCAGAGTGAAAAAAGAAAGGAAGTTCTTTGTGTGGGAAAAATCGAACTTAACCGTACCGAACACACTGTCAAATCGGACGGAAAATATGTCGATCTTACGCTAAAAGAGTACGAACTGCTTGCACTTTTTATGACGAATATGGAAAAAGTTTTTACTCGCGATGAGCTTTTGCTTCTTGTCTGGGGAATGGATTTTGCTGGCGAAACACGAACAGTTGATGTTCACGTGGCAACTTTACGGCAAAAACTGGAAAAAGAAGGCGACCTTATAAAAACCGTCCGTGGTGTCGGCTACAAAATGTGTATGAGTGAGGAAAAAAATGACTAAAAAAATATTCCTGAGCATTTTTCTTACTGCATCGCTGGTTCTTGTAGTGTCGTTTTCTTTGGTACTTGGAATTCTTTACGAATATTTTACGACACTTTCTGCAAAAGAACTAAAAACTGAAATAAGTCTTGCTTCGCTTGGTGTTGAAAGCAGCGGCAAAAATTATCTTGATTCATTGGACAAGAACCTTTCGCGCATTACCTGGATTGATTGTGACGGAACGGTTCTTTTTGAAAATTCTGGAACTGAAGCTGAAAAAATGGAAAATCATCTTGAACGGGAGGAAGTTCAAAAAGCGTTGAAAAACGGTTACGGGGAAAGTCAGCGATATTCTTCTACAGTTTTTGAAAAATCCCTTTATGCAGCAAAAAAACTTTCGGATGGTACAATTTTAAGAATGTCAGTTTCCTTGTATTCGATTGCGTCCCTTGCGCTTGGAATGATTCAGCCGATTCTGATTTTGTTTGCAGCGGCACTTATTCTTTCTGCAGTTATGGCAAGCCGGCTTTCTGCCCGCGTAGTAAAGCCTCTTAACGAAATTGACCTGGAGCATCCTGAAGAAAACGAGGGTTATGATGAAATTTCACCTCTTCTTTCAAGAATTCGCTTTCAGCAGAACGAAATAAAATCTAAAGAAAAAGAAATTTCGCGCACAAAAGAAGAAACAGATGTAATTCTTGAAAATATGACTGAGGGAATTATTCTGATTTACAAAAACGGCGAAATTATGAGTATGAATTCTTCCGCTAAAAAACTGCTTTCTTTGAATGATGATTATACAGGAAAAAATATTCTTACTGCCACAAGAGACCCAATGATTCAAAACTTGTTTTCTGAAGCACTCGAAGGTAAAAAAGCTGAAAAAACTCTTTCTATTTCAAGTGGAATTTATCAGATAAGTGCAGCCCCGATTTTTGAGGGTACAGAAGAGAACAAAGTGCGTGGTGCGGCAGTGGTTATGTATGATGTTACCGAGAAAGAAAAATCTGAAGAAGAGCGGCGCGAGTTTTCGGCAAATGTTTCTCACGAACTAAAAACTCCTCTTCATGTAATTTCAGGATATGCTGAACTTATGAAAGATGGACTTGCAAAGGAAGGTGACATTTCTTCATTCTCTCAAAAAATCTATTCTGAATCTCAGCGAATGGTTCAATTGGTTGACGACATTATCAGTCTTTCGCATCTTGATGAAGGCGCAAAAGACATGGAATGGCAAAAAGTAAATCTTCTTGCAATTGCAGATGAATGTGCAAAGCGTCTTTCAAGCGAGGCAGAAGCAATGAATGTAAGTGTGAATGTTTCTGGAGAAGAAACTGTTGTGCAGGGAATCAGTCCGCTTCTTCAAAATGCCATTTATAATCTTTTGGATAATGCAATCAAATACAACAAAAAAGGCGGAAATGTAAGCATTGAAATTTCCAAAAAAGACAAAGATGCTGTTATTTGCATAAAAGATACTGGAATCGGAATTCCCAAAGAAGATCAAAGACGTGTTTTTGAGCGTTTTTACCGTGTTGATAAAAGTCATTCGCGCGCAATCGGCGGAACAGGGCTTGGACTTTCGATTGTAAAACATGCAGTTTTAGTTCACCACGGAAAAATCAATCTTACAAGCGAAGAAGGAACAGGCACTGAATTTACAGTAAGTTTGCCACTTTAAAAAATCATTTTCTGCAAGAGTTGACCTGTCTTAAAAACTTTTTCATAATATGATTATGAATATTTCAAATAAAAGAATTGACGGCGGTGCAGCTTTTGATTTTGGGCGCATATCCGCTGACTACGCAAAGTTTCGCGACATTTATCCTGAAAGTTTTTATGAAAAAATTGTTTCGCTTGGAATTGGAAAATCTGGACAGAAGATTCTTGATGTAGGAACAGGAAGTGGTGTTCTTCCGCGAAATATGAGAAAATTTGGTGCGAATTGGACAGGAATTGATATTTCTGAAAATCAGATTGAAGAAGCAAAAAAACTTTCTGAAGAAAAAGAAATATTAAATAATCAGAATAAAATTGACTATTTTGTGAGATCATCAGAAAATCTTGGCTTTGATTCAAATTCCTTTGATGCAATTACAGCGTGCCAGTGCTTTTGGTATTTTGATTATGAAAAAACGTCTGCTGAATTTTTCCGTGTCTTAAAGCCACATGGAAAAGTTTTGCTTTTAGTGATGGAATGGCTTCCATTCGATAGTGAAATTGCGCTTGCAAGCGAAAATCTTGTTTTAAAATATAATCCTGCCTGGAGCGGAAAGGGAAGTGTCCTAGAAAAAATCAAAGTGCCTGAAGCGTTTACAAAACATTTTACTTTAAAGCAGCACGAAGAATGGAAACTTCCAGTTCATTTTACGCGCGAGGGCTGGAACGGCAGAATGAAGTCGTGTCGTGGAATTGGGGCGTCTCTTTCAAAAGAAAAAATTGCAGAATGGGAATCTGAACATAAGTTAATGCTGGAAAAAATTGCGCCAGAAGATTTTGATGTTTTGCACTATGCAGCCTATGCACTTTTAGAAAAATAAGACTGATTTTTTTATTCAGTCTTGATGTTTGCATCTCATTAAAAAATTTGCTGAAAATTTTAAATTACTTTTTTACTCCACAAAAAAATCCGCCAAATTCTTTATGAACCCAACGGATTTTTTGTTTTGAAAAAATTTTTTTGATATATTTTTAAACTTTGAATTTGTCGACTTGCGAGCCGATTTCCTTAATTGTATCGTACATTTTGTGCGAAAGTTCAGAAAGCGAAGTGCCGGTTTCGTTGATTTTCTTTGCACCTTGCGACATTGACTCCATTCCATCTTTTATGATGAATGTTGCATCCTGCAAATTCTTAATTTCTGCAAGAATAGTCTTGTTGCCTTCTGCCATTTCAAGTGCTGCGCTTTTTACTTCGTTTGAAGTATCGTTCATGCTGTTAAGTGATTCCATAATTTGCTTAGAGCCTTCATTTTGCTCAAGCATTGCATTTGTTATTTCTTTTACAAGATTTGTGGTTGAATTGATTCCATTTGAAACTTCATCAAATGCGTCTGTTGCTGATTGAGATGCGTTTACAATTGTATTTATTGATTCAATAATCTTTGAAAGCTGTTTTCCAATTGTTTGTGATTGAGAACTTGAATCTTCGGAAAGTTTTCGAATTTCATCTGCAACAACACTGAAACCTTTTCCAGCCTCACCTGCGTGTGCTGCTTCAATTGCTGCATTCATTGCCAGAAGATTTGTTTGTTCCGCAATTCCCGAAATTACAGCATTTGCTTCCTGCAGCATCTGGCTTTCTTTTTCAATTTCATCAATTCTCGAATTTACATCATTTTGCTTTTGAACTCCGGCTGTTGCCTTTTTCTCAAGTTCCTCAAATGACTGACCCATTTTTTGCACAGACTTGTTTACTGAATTGATGTTGCCAATCATTTCTTCAACTGCCGCAGAAGCTTGAGTAACCGCAGAAGCCTGCGATTCAATCATTCTGTTTAATGATTCAATATTTGCTGCAATTTGATTTACAGCACCGGCAGTTTGATGCACAGAATCTGTTTGTGCTGCAACCTGAGTGTGCATATTGTTGATGTTTCCGCTAATCTGAGAAATTGCTGCCATTGAATTTTCTGTTGATGATTCAAGAATTTCTCCTGCGCTTACAAGCTGTTCTTTCGACTTTTTCAATGCTGAAATAATATTTTGAAGTTTTTCTGAAAAAAGATTAAATCCGTCAACAACGCGTCCAATTTCATTGTTTGCCTTGAGTTCAATTCTCTTTGTAAGATCTGCATCTCCTGTAGAAATTCCGCGCATTGTTTTTTCTACAAGGCTGATTGGTTTGATGTTTTTGAAAACTATAAGTGCAGAAAATAAAACTATAAAAATTGTAATTATAACTCCGCAAACGGCAAGTTCAATTACAATATTTCTTGCAGTTTTATTGATTGCTTTTTCATTCATTACGAGCATAAGCGTCCAGTTTGTGTATTCAACTGGTGAAGAAAAAATCATTTTTTTGCTATTGTCGGCACCTCTTACAGAAAAGACTTTTTGTGTTTTTTCAGTAAAGACTTTTTTCATTGCATTTAATGCTGTTGGATCTTCTTTATCTACCAGGCTAAGCCCAGTTTTATATGACTGTGTGTTTCCGTTTGTAACGATTAAATTTCCAGTACTTGAAAAAAGTGTTGCATTTCCTTTTTCGCCAAGATTAATTGTTGTTATAAGTGATTTTAAATTGGATTCCTTAACAATACCGCAGAAAAATCCTGTATTCCGTCCATTTTTAACAACTGCTTTGCAAATGTGAACTACTGAAATTCCAGTGGTTTTGGATGCGACTGGATCGTCAATATAATATTTGCTTCCGTTTTCCATTATTGCCTTAAAATAATCCCGGTCGCGAACATTCGTGTATGTTCCTATATCTGAATAAAAATCTCCGTTTGCATCAATGTATGCAACATAATCATAAAGTGTTTTTTCGCGGTTGCCTTCATTTTTGCGCAGCCAGTTTACGATTTGTTCTGTGCTGCCGTTTTCCTTTATAACATCCGATTTGATATAAAAATCAAGACCTGTAAAATATTTTTCAAGAGTTGTTTTTAACAAATTTGAATATGCGCGCGAGAATTCTGCATATTCTTCATTTGTTGTTTTTTTTAATTCAGAGCGTATTGAAGCATTTATAAAAAGTAATTGACCAGAACTAAAAACAATAACTATGCTGGCCAAAACTACTGAAATAAGAATTCCCAAGTTACCTTTTTTTTGCTTTTGTTCCATAAAAATTTTATCTCCTAAATCGGCATTAGTTTTTTATTTGTAAGGTCATTTTTCCCTAAAATATAAAATATTCTATATATCTTCTATTATCGGTCAGATTATGAAAAATGCAAATAAAAAAGCGGAATCTTCTTATAGTGAAAATTCCGCTTTGATGTAAAAAATTTTTTGCAAATTCAAAAGTTTAAAAATCAGTTTTATCTTAAATCCTGAGTTTTTATCCAGTCTTGATCTGTGTAAGTGCGGTTTTCGCCTGCCATTGACCAAATAAAAGTATAGTTTCTTGTTCCGCAGCCTGAGTGAATGCTCCAGCTTGGATTTATTACAGCTTCGTCATTGTGCATTATAATGTGTCTTGTTTCCTGTGGTTCGCCAAAAAAGTGGAATACAGCCTGATCTTCTGGAATGTCAAAGTAAAAATAAACTTCCATTCTGCGCTCGTGTGTGTGTGCCGGCATTGTGTTCCAAACTGAACCTGGTTCAAGATGTGTAAGACCCATAGAAAGCTGGCAGGTATCAAGAACATCAGGATGAATGTATTGATTTATTGTGCGTTCATTGCTTTCTTCGAGGCTTCCAAGATGAACATGCTTTGCATCTTCAAGCGTAATGCGTTTGATAGGAAAGGCTTTATGTGCCGGAGTTGAATTCATATAGAATTTTGCCGGTTTTGAAGAATCCTGTGATGAGAGAAGAACTTTTTTGCTTCCCATAGGAATGTAGAGTGCGTCAAAATGATTTAATTCGTAAACTGTTCCGTCTACTTCAACACTTCCTTTTTCGCCAATGTTGATGATTCCAAGCTCCCTTCTTTCGAGAAAGTAATTTACGCCAAAATCTTTCATAGGATCAATGTTTTTTGAAAGATCAATTTTCTGGTCAGTTGGCATTGCTCCCAAAGTTACAATTCTGTCAACGTGCGAATAAACTGTACTTACGTCATTTGCTTTAAAAATATTCTGAATTAAAAATTCCTTGCGGAGTTCTTCAGTTGTCATTTTTTTGAAAGGCTCTTTGCCTGTTGAATATCTGATATCCATAAATTTTCTCCTATAAAAGTTTGCAATGTAAACTTTGAAAGATAAAAGATTGTGTGATTTTAACTGATTTTAGTTTTCGTAGCGTTTGTTATATTCTGTCCAAAAGTCAGTGTCATTTGCCTGCAAAAAGTAACCTGCGTGTTCTGCAAGAATTTTGCTGTCCATTCGTTTTAGTCCCGCTATTAAATGCTGACCTAAAATTTGTGGAATTTGATCCACTTTTTTTTCTTTGATTGCCTGAACTAAAGAATCATGATCTTCTACCATTTTGCTGTACTGCATTGTGGCTTCATAGTCTAACATTCTAAAGCGCGTGTATTCGATTTTTTGTTCCTGAATGATATTCCAAATTGCCGTGCAGTGCTGCTGCGAAAACCACGTTAAGTGCAAATCGTTGTCAAGCTCATAGAATTTTGTGCGGTCAATATTTTGTTCTCTTACAAGAATTTTTTGCAGGCGGATATTGTGCTCAAGTTCTTCGATTATGAATGCGTCTGGATTAGATTTTATAAAATCCTGAATTACAGAAATTTCAATTACGGTACGCATATGAATAATCTGATAGACTTTGTCTAAATCAAGAAGACTTGCGTAAGTTCCGTAATAAGGCTTTGTTTGAACAAGTCCAATGTCGCTTAAGCGTTTTAAAACTGTTCTTACAGGCGGTCTTGTAATGTTGAATCTTGAGCACAGTTTGGCTTCTACAAGTTCTTCCCCAGGCTTAATGGTTAAGTCAAGAAGTTCCTTTTTTAAGGTCTCAAAGATTTTTTCGCTTAAATCTGAAGAATTTACTGCAGCTGCCATTTTTTTTTACTCCAATTTATTTTGGTTGTTTGCCGATGTATGCTAAAATTCCGCCATCTACATACAGAATGTGTCCGTTTACTGCATTAGATGCGTCTGATGCCAGGAATACTGCCGGACCTTGAAGTTCTTCTGTTTGAAGCCATCTTCCTGCCGGAGTTCTTCCGCAAATAAATGAATCAAATGGATGAGGGCTTCCGTCGCTCTGTTTTTCGCGTAAAGGAGCGGTCTGTGGTGTTGCAATGTAGCCAGGTCCGATTCCGTTGCACTGAATGTTTTGTGCGCCGTATTCAGAACAGATGTTGCGTGTAAGCATTTTAAGTCCGCCCTTTGCAGCAGCGTAAGCACTTACAGTTTCTCTTCCAAGTTCGCTCATCATTGAGCAGATATTTATGATTTTTCCGTGTCCCTTGTTTATCATCTGAGGAATTACATTTTTTGCTACAATAAAAGGCGCTACAAGATCGATGTCGATTACTGCCTGGAAATCGCTTCTTTCCATTTCTGTCATTGGAATGCGTTTGATAATTCCTGCGTTGTTTACAAGAATGTCAATTACTCCTAAATCAGCATTGATTTTTGCGATTGTATCTTTTACCTGAGCTTCGTCTGTTACGTTACAAATATAGCCTTTTACCTTGTCTAAAACGCCGGCTTCTTTGTAAGCCTTGAGTCCGGCATCAACTTTTTCCTGGTTGATATCACAAAATGCGACTTTTGCGCCTGCTTCAATATATGCTGTTGCAATAGCAAAACCAATACCATAAGTTGCACCTGTAATAAATGCAATTTTTCCTTCGAGAGAAAAATCTTTCATTTTCATAGTGAATTCTCCTAGCAAAGAGCAAAATCTGAAATCGCAATTTCAAGTTTTGACTTTTGTTTTTATTTGATATTGATTGCCTGTAATTTAAAAATATTATAGCAATCTTAATGTTTATATCATAGTCCTTAAATTTTAATTTGTAAATAAAAATGATATAAAAAATACAAATTAGATATCACTTTTTGATTGACGTATCACTTTTTCAAGAATATAATTTATTTTGAAACTGGTAAAAAATTTGCTCTAAAAAAAAATTAAAAGAGGAAAATATGAACAAAGTTGTGGCGTTTGGTGAAATTTTGCTGCGTTTAAAGTCGATTGGGCATGAGCGGCTTTTTCAGACTCAAAATATGGAAGTGACTTTTGGCGGAAGTGAAGCAAATGTTGCTGCGGTTTTGAGTGAGCTTGGGCAGGAAACTTCTTTTGTAACCGAAGTCCCTGATAATGCGGTTGGTGACGCTGCGATTACTGATCTTAGAAAATTTGGAATTTGTACGCGCGATATTGTTAAGAAAAATGGCCGGCTGGGAATTTATTTTTTAGAGGCTGGAGCGGGTCAGCGGGCTTCAAAAGTGATTTATGATCGCGAAAACAGCTGCATTGCGAATGCTGATATTTTGGATTTTGATTGGGATAAAATTTTTGTTAATTCGAATTGGTTTCATGTGAGTGGAATTACTCCGGCAATCAGCGAAAATGCTAAAAATGTAACTTTGCAGGGAATGAAGGCTGCTAAAAAAAAGGGTCTTATGGTTTCAATGGATATAAATTATCGCGCAAAACTCTGGAAATACGGTGCTGATCCAAAGACCGTTCTGCAGGAAATGGTGGGCTGCTCAAATATTTTAATTGCGAATGAAGAACACGTTAGGAAATTTCTTGATATAAATGTGCCTGGCTTTGATGTTAGCAAAGAAGGTTTGCCTGATGAATATTTTGTTTCTATGTGCGAACTTCTTAAGAAAAAATTTCCGGATTTGAATTGCATTGCACTTACAAAGCGGCGCACTTATTCTTCTGATACAAATGATTTTAGCGCTGTTCTTTACGATGCTGATAAAAAAATTTTTTATGTTTCCAAAAAATATCATATTGAAAATATTGTGGACAGAGTTGGCGGAGGAGATGCTTTTACCGGCGGTTTAATTTACGGACTTTTAAACTGCGAAGATTCAAAAAGTGCTTTGGAATTTGCAACGGCAACAGGATGTTTAAAGCACACAATTCCTGGCGATATTGCAATTCTTAACCGCAGCGATGTTGAAGCCTTGATAAAAAGTGACAGTGCAAGAATACAGCGTTAACTTTGCTGAGGAAGTTAAAAGTTTTCTTTTTTAACAAAAAAATCTTCTTGTTGAGAAAAAAATTAGTTTTTAATAGAAAGATTTCTGGTAAACACGCGGATTGCCGTTGTGCGTGCTGCTGACAGTATTGCCGGTTTGACGGAGAGTCCGCGTGTTATCAACGAGTTTTTTTTGTTTAAGAAAAAGTCCGCACGCGTTTTACAAAAAAAATTTGCGTGTTACCAGCGGAATTTCCTGTTTACAAAAATTCTGTCAGTAACACGCAAAAACTTTAAGCTTCAGTTCCGTATACTTCAATTTGAGTTAGGGCAGGAAAGGGACTTGGATCGTCTGCTTTTATAAGTTTATGAAATGTAAGGCTTTCTATTGTTTTTTGCGGAAAGTCAAAGAACTGTGCGTCTCCTCTTTTTTCAAAATTTAGAGTGAGTGAAGTTCCGTCAGAAAAATCAACCTGGCCTGAGGTCCACCACGCATCGTGAGGAAAATCTGCACGCAAATAAATTGCAATTCTACTGGTTTTAATTTTACGTCCAAATTCCAGGTGTAATTCTGCTTCAGGATTTTTATTGATTCCCCAGCTTGAATAAGGCCATTCTCCGTGAAAGGTGTTTGCCTTGTAGCCGTCGATTGCATTTCTGCTTGCAAAAACGCTTTCTCCGCGAGTTTCAACATTTGCCCAAGTATGAGGAAAAAGTGCTTTGTTTTCGTGGCAGTCGTAAGGATTGAATGCAAGATTTTTTTCAGATTCAATTTCAAACTTTTGAGCTTTGCGAGCGTAAAGATAATGTCTTGTTCCGCTAAAACATTTTGGGTTCCAGCTCATTTTTTTTTCGTTGAATGGAATTTCAAGTTCATATTTTCCATTTAAATAAGCAAAGGTCTGCTGAATGCAGTCGTCCAGACTTAAAATAATAAAAGCAGGATTTTCGTCTGCTTCAAGACAAATTTTATCGCCTTCATTATATTCGCCGTCGTAAACTGCCATAAGTTCATCCTTCGCAGTTTTTGAAAAAATGATTTCGCCGCTTCTGTTTGTGATTTTAATTGTGATTTTCATAAATTCTCCTGTTTTAGAAACAAATTTTTTAGTTGATTTGTAAAAAATTTATTCAAAATGAATTTCTATTTTTTTTGTGAACTTTATTTGCGCTCTGTAAATAAAGTTTTGCCATGCCGTTTTTAGTCGTGCATCCTCGATTTTAACTTCTTCAATTTTTACAGGATAAATTTTATCAAAAACAATATTTGCTTTATCTTCAAAGCTCAGTTTATTTTTAATAATTTCCGGCTTTTGTGAAAAAATCAGCGAAAGAACAACATCATCTTTTGTTTTGTCCTGCATTTCATATTCATCGCAAAGATAAATCGAATTTTCCTTTGCTTCCACAAGTCTTGTGTAGAACTTAAGTCCGGCTGCCTCTGGATAAGCTTTTTCAAGATTCATTTTGATTTTATCCTTAGAAATTTGCACATTTGCTGCCAGAAATTCTTTTCCGTCCTTTTGCATTACAGAATTTATTGTGGGAAGATTGTGCCAGGCACTTTGCATCGTCCAAATTTCGTAGCGACTGGGACTGAAAGTTTTTTGCGAATAAGTTTCAACTCCAAGGTCAATTAAAAAAGGATTACCGTTTTTGTAAAGACTTATGCTGCCCGTGTCATTGTGATTGTGAGAATCTGCGTTGCAGCCACTTTTTACCGCAAGACAAAAATTTTTTTTGTGAACAATAAAAATTCCTGTGCTTTTGTAACAGATATTTTTTTCTTCAAGATTTTTTTCAGCGGATTTTTCAGACTGATTTTTTGCGAATGAAGTTATTTCATCATCATAAAAAATTCCCTGAAGAAGATAATAAATATTTGCCTGTTTTAAGCTTGAACTTGTGCAGTTAAAAAGTTTTTCTTTTGCGCTCGAAATGCTCCAGTGTTCTGCGGCAAAGCTGCAAAGTTCATCTGACGAAACATTTTTGCCAAAAAGAAATTCTCTGGCTCCGCAAAGACCTGCAAGCGGCGAGCAGTCAGAAAAATTAAAATAATATTTTGTGTGCGGAATGTTCATATTCAAAATAAATTCTGCGATATTTTTTATTTTTGCTGAACTGAAAGAATTTTTTAAAATTCCGCCTGAAACTTGATTTATAATATCGATGCAGTTAAAAAGACAAAGGGCTGCGTGTCTGTAATATTCTGCACCTTCAGAACAGCAGCCGTCGTCTCCGTAATCTTTTACAAAGCAGTCCAACGAATAAAGTGATTTTTGAATAATTCTTTTTCGCGATTCATAAGTCTGCGGAATCAAAAATGCTGTGATTAAAACATTTTGCGTACACCAGGGAGTCCAGTTGCACATTTCTTCATCTTCGTTTCCCATCCACCAAAAGTGGCAGTTTAGATAAGGTTCAATTATTCTTTGTACCAGTTCGCTTTGAATTCGACTGCAAATAAAAGGCGAAATTTTTTCAAATTCACTTTTTAAAAGATAATAAATGACTGCAATCTGTGCTCCAGTTTCGCAGGCAAAAAGATCTAAAAGTGGTCTGCTTGAATCAGGAAAATTTAACTGAGGTTTGTCCCTTTCGTAAGAATTGTGCGGTGGAAGCTGCCAGGCCGTGTGTCCGCAAAGAAGAAAAATTCCATCAATAATATTTTCAATGTACTTTCCCTTGCTTTCGATACATTCAGCAAGAACTTGCAGCGTAAGAAGATTGCGGAAGTTAAAATACAAATTTTCGTAATTTTCGCGATTTCCATTTTTTTTAAATTCCAAAAATGCGCTGGGTTTTAACTGCGGCCAGCCGTTTTCTTCAATTTTTTTTGCAGAAAGTTCCGCTTCATCGAGAATCAGATTTTTTAAAGGTGTGCTGATATTCCGCCAGAAATTCCTGTTTTCCGCTTTTGGAAACGGATTAAAATCAAGCAAAGCTGGCGGAATATTTTTTTCGCAGGACGAAAATTTTTTTTCTAGCATACAAGCATTGTTCCTATTGAATTTTCATTTGCCGCAAGATCAAAAACTGTAACCTGACCAAAGCCAGTGCAGTCTTCTGCCAGAAAAGTGTCAGTTGGACTTGCGTATTCTTCGTGCGCAATCACTACAAGATAAGAGCGGCTTCCCTTTGTAACTTTTAAAGCCTGAATTTGAGAATCAGCAAAAGTGATGTTTTTAAAATTTGATTTTACCGGTACAAGTTCGATTTTAAGTTCCTGTGTTTTTTGTGCTGGATTTACAGAAATTGCTGTGAACATTGCTGAAAATCCAGCTGCACTCCATTCACTTTGAAGAGTTTTGTTTTCTTCAAAAGCGTTGTAATGGCGCGAAATTCTTGTGTCAATAAGGTTTTGCCTTAAAACAGGAGTCTTTGCAAAGGAAATTTCGCAGTTGTTTTTTTCGCTCGAATAATACCAATTTCCTTCTAAGTCTTGTATGATTTTTCCGGAATTGTTGAAGTGCAGGAAATTTTTGTAAGTATGAGTTCCGTTTGTATAAAATTCATCGCATAAAATAAAAATGTCCGGCTTTATAAAAATGATTTTTCTGTTTGCAAAAACTCCGCCATTTTCATTTGTCATATATCCAAGATGAGCACCTTCTGCATAAGCGTATTTTGGAAAATCCTTGCAGACTCTGTTTACAGCCTTGTCGAGTTTTCCGCATTCCCAGCTGTCTTTGTAAGTGTAAACGCTTTGGTTATCTACAATTGTTGTATTGTGTGCAGTGCTGTCTTTAAATTCAAATCGTTCAGGTTTATTTACGTAAGTGTAGCGTCCGCCGTCAATTAAAATGTCTTCGCCGTTCGCAAATAAATCGATATGAAGTTGATCTGAATGTCCGTGACCTGCACCTAAAGTTCCGCAATGAAAGTGAAGGAATGTGTCTTTTTCTTCCCAACCGCTTCTAAAGTAAAAGTTTCCGCTGTCAGGCAAAGAAAGTGTTGTGCTTTTAAAATGACCTGCATCAAGCGAATCGTATTCTTTTGCTTCTTCTGCGCCAACTTCCCACGCAGAATCAAAGTCAAGATGAGGATAAGCTGAACCTTTTAAAACAGAATCCTTAAAAAGTGCTGCTGCCGTTGTTGTTATGTCGCGTACATCAATTTCATCACTGTCGCCCATTGAAATTTCATTTCCATCAGGTTTTTGCCAGATTACATTTACAAGGCACATTTTGTGAACTTTTTCTTCAAAACCTTGCGGAAGATTTATATTGTTGCGCTTTGCAAGAATGAGTACCGTAAGATAATTTTGAGTTACTTCGTTGTGATACATTGGGCTTTGTTCCCACTGAGTTCCGTCCGGGTAAACTTGAATTTTTAATTCCTCGTTCAGCCTCCATAGTGCAGTTTCGCGATATTCTTTTGTCCTCTGATTTGAAGGAAGCATTACGCCGGCAATAAAAAGTCCATGATTTGCAAGAACGCCCCAGTTGCTCATCAAATTGTATGAATTCCACACGCTCATTAAAAATTCAGCATGCTCTATCATGCTGTAAATAAAAGTGTCTATAACTTCATCTGTAATATTCGGGCTGCCCTTAAAATACATAATCGCCTTTGTCCAATATTCAAGACGAAGTCCTGTTTCCAAAGTGCGCCAGGCTTTTTCGTTTTTCTGTGTGTGCGGAACATTTTTAACCCAGTGGCACATTTGTTTGGCAAAGGCTTCTGCATATTTTTCGTCTTTTGTGATTGCATATGCCTGACCCAGACAAATCCAAAATCGCATTCTGTTAAATGCAAAAATGAATTCCGGATCGTCGCCAGGCATATAAAGCCAGTCTATTTCATCCTTAAAAATAACCGGCTCCACAGTCTGCTCCATATCCCAGCGCAAGTCAAATTTAAACTCCTGTCTTACAACTTCGTCTGCCACACGAAGAATGTGATTCATTTCGTCCCTGCAGTTTTTCTTTACATAATCTGCCGTAAACTGAATGTCATTAAAGAAAAATTTTTTATTCTGATTAAAAAAATCGTCTGCCCTCATTTTATTTTGCCTCCAGAAATTTTGTTTTTTATTCTGATTTTTAGTTTTTTTAGAGAATTTTTTACCAGTACAAATTCCAATCAGGATTTAAAATTCTCATGAGTGCTTCCATATAGAAATAATCGCCCCAAGAAACACATTCATCAACTCCTTCTGGAGTGCAGGTGTTGTAAGGTGATTTTTTGCTGTAAGTTCCGTGCAGAACAAGTCCATTTGATTTTGAAAAATCTTTTACGGCATAATTGTCTGCGAGTGACTTGATTAAAATTCGTGCAATTTTTTCATATTCAGTATTTTTAGTTTGAAAAGCCATATCCAAAAGTCCGCATGCAACAATGCTTGCTGAAGAAGAATCGCGTGGTTCAATTTCTCCATTTTGATTTGCATTTTCATCATTAAAAATCATATCCCAATAAGGTACATTGTCTTGTGGAAGACGCGAAAGAAAAAATTTTAGTGTTTTTTCAAATGCTTCAAGGTATTCAGGATTTTTATCGTAGCGGTAAGCAAGTGCAGTTCCGTAAACGCCCCAGCTTTGTCCTCTTGCCCAAACGCTGTCGTCTGCATAACCCTGGCAGGTTTTTCCGTAAAGAGGCGCACCGGTTTTTATGTCCATAAAAAATGTGTGGTAAGTTGAGCCATCTTTTCTTATAGAATTTTTTATGCAAGTGTGAGTGTGTCGTCTTGCAATATCAGCGTATTTTGGATTCCCGGTTTCTCTGCTTGCCCAGTAAAGAAGCGGCGTGTTTAAAAGGCAGTCAACAATGTAGCGGTAATTTTCGCTTTGTCCCATTTCGCCCCAAGCCTGAATAAATTCACCTTTTTCCTGAAATCTGCTTATAAGTTGATCTGCGGCTTTTATTGCTGAACTTCGTGCATCTTCATCACCAATAATTTTCCACGGTGCAACACAGGACGGTGAGTACAAAAATCCCATGTCGTGATGGTCAACTGAAATTTTGTTTTCAATACGATTTTTCATGCTTTGAACATGAACAAGTCCGCTTTTTTTAAATTCTTCATCTTTAGAAGCTTCGTAGCTAAGCCAAATTTCTCCAGGCCAAAATCCGCAAGTCCACTGATTGTTTTCGCACGATGGATAAAAATTTTTTACACTGGAATGATTCTGTGATTTTTGTGTAAATTCTGGAAGATTTCTGCGCACCTGCTCAACGCATTTTTCAAGCGCAGATTTTGCTTCTTCGTCTGTAATTGCCAATGAATTTTCGTTTATCATATAGATACTATAAATCCAAAACTTTTAGAAATCAATAACACTTTTATAAAACTGATATCACTTTTTCATTATTTATGATAAAATCTTTTCAAAACATCAAAAATTTTAAAAATTCAAAATCATCTCCCAAATCCTTGAACTTTTAGAACCTGCTGATGTTTTCATAAAATAAAATAAATTTTATACTTGCGGAAACGAAAAGTCTGCAAAAGGGGATTTTATGTTTGAAGAAACCACAAAAAAAATTATTGAATCGCGCTTAATTCCTGTTGTAAAAGTTGATGACAAAAAAAAGGCACTTTCTCTTGCAAATGCCTTGACTGCAGGCGGAATTTCAGCAATTGAAATTACTTTTAGAACCACAGAAGGCGAAAAAGGATTTGAAAAAATTGCTGAATGTATAAAAGAAGTTTCTTCTTCATGCAATATTCTTGTTGGAGCCGGAACCGTTGTAAATCCGGAACTTGCAAAAAAAGCTTCGGAAGCAGGCGCAAAATTTATTGTTTCTGCAGGATTCAATCCGCAGACAGTTGACTGGTGCATAGAACATAAAATTCCTGTTTGTCCAGGAGTAAATAATCCGTCTCTTGTGGAACAGGCAATGGCAAAAGGCTTAAATTTCTTAAAATTTTTCCCGGCGGAAGTTTCTGGCGGAGTAAAAATGCTGAATGCACTAAGCGGACCTTTTCCAACAGTAAAATTTATGGCTACTGGCGGAATTGGTCCTGCAAATTTAGAAGAGTATTTTAAATGCAAAAATTTGCTTGCAATCGGCGGAAGCTGGATGGTAAAAGAAAATTTAATCGAATCAGAAAATTGGGCTGAAATTACAAGACTTTCGAGCGAAGCGGTCAACCTTATAAAAAAAATTGAATCCCAAAAAAATTAGTAAAACTTACCTTAAAAATTGCAATTTTAGAAATTGACTAAAAATCAATAGCGAGGATAAACGCAAATTATGGAAGCGGCGCTTTATTTAATACCTGTAAGCTTGGGCGGAAATGAAAGTTCAAGAGTTCTACCGGATTACAACAAAGAAATTGTTAGTAAAATAAAATATTTTATTGTTGAAAGCAAAAAATCTGCAATCCGTTCTTTAAAAATGATTGACAGTGAAATTGATATTGACTCGTTGCATTTTTATGATTTGAACGAGCACACTGACCTTACAAAAATTTCTGATTGCTTAGATCCTCTTGTTAAGAAAAATCTGCCTATGGGACTGCTTTCCGACGCTGGTTGCCCGGCAGTTGCTGATCCTGGAGCTGCTGCAGTTGATTTAGCGCAAAAAAAGAATTTAAAAGTTGTTCCGCTTGTAGGACCAAGTTCAATGATTCTTGCTCTTATGGCAAGCGGATTTAACGGACAGAATTTTGCATTCAACGGATATTTGCCTGTAAAACCTGCTGAACGTTCTGCAAAATTAAAAATTCTTGAAAATCGTGCATGGAACGAAAAGCAAACTCAACTTTTTATAGAAGCGCCTTACCGTAACCAAAAAATGCTTGAATCGATTCTTGCATCCTGCAGAAAATCTACAAGACTTTGTGTTGCTGCGGGGCTTACAACCGATCAGGAATTTATTCAAAGTAAGACTGTGGAAGAATGGAAAAAACTGCCGGTTCCCGAAATTAACAAAATTCCTGCGATTTTTTTGATTTGTGGAAATTTCTAAAAATTTTAATTTTTTTGGTGAAAAAGATGGATAAGAATTTGTCTGTTATTTTGATGGGAATAAAGCACTGCGGAAAGTCAGCCTTAGGCAAAATTATAAGCGAAAAAATGTCAGTTCCATTTTACGATACTGATTCTGTGCTTTCTGAAATTACAGGAAAAACGCCGCGCGAAATCTTTTCTTCAGACGGCGAAGAAGCATTTAAATATGCCGAAAAAAATGCCTGCGATTTTATAGTAAATAAAATTTTAAAAGAAAAATCCCGCGCCGTAATTGCAACTGGCGGCGGAATCTGCAATAATCGCGCGGCTTTGGAAGAACTTCATAAAATTGGGAAATTTATATTTTTGTGTGCAAATGAGGATGTGGCTTTTTCTAGAATTGCAAAAGAAATTTCAGTTGATAAAAACGGAAATTTGCAGAATTTGCCGGCATTTATTGCAAAAAAAAATCCTGTGGATTTAGAGCAGGTTCGCTCTATTTTCCACAGGTTTTATGAAGAACGCGTAAATCTTTACAAGTCTATAAGCGATATTCAAATTGCAGTTGACAATTCATCAAAGCAACAGAATGCCGACAGAGTTTTTGCCCTGATTAAAAACGCTTAATAAAGTCAGTTTAAAAAGTTTTACTTTAATAAGGGCATTTGGTAAAAAATCAATTTCTACTAGATGCCCTAAAACTAACTGAAAATTTTAGTTTCCGCAGCCCTCGCAGCCGCCATCGCAATCGCCGCCACAGCCACCGCAATTTCCTCCACAGTCGCCGCCACAATTTCCACCGCAACTGCAATTGTTGAGTTGATCAATTTCGTCAGCTGTAGCATCGCGTACTGAAATAATTTCTACATCAAAATGGAGTCTTACTCCGGCAAGTTCGTGGTTTGCATCAACTGTAATGTTATCGTCGTCAATTTGTGTTACGGTAACAATCTGCGGACCGTATGGAGTGTCTGCCTGAAACTGCATTCCAACTTCGATTGGAGCTGAAGTGTCAAAATTTTTTCGCGGAACTTTTGCAACCATACTTTCATCACGCTCACCGTAACCGTCAGCCGGCTC
Organism: bacterium; assembly: GCA_963601995.1. Taxonomy (GTDB): domain Bacteria; phylum Spirochaetota; class Spirochaetia; order Treponematales; family Treponemataceae; genus Treponema_D. Next base: position 33,076 of record CAVCIJ010000143.1, read on the forward strand.
TAAAACCGTGCTGAATTTTGCTCCAGGCTCAAGTCCTTCTATTTGATCTTCAAGTTTTTTAAGAAGATAATTATTTCCGTGAATGTAAGGAAGCGGCTCTTTTCCAACTGAAGAGTCAATTACATTTCCATCATCATCTTTTAATGTGTAGTTGATTGTAACAAATTTATTTTTTTCAACTTTCAATTTTGTCTCCTGGTTTTGTTTTTTTTGATTTCTATTCTTCTTGAATGACTTCTTGAATCTCCGGGCAAACTTCCTTTAGGTAACGTTCAACTCCCATTTTAAGAGTCATTATTGCCATAGGACATTCTCCGCAGGCTCCAGTAAGTCTTAAATGAACATTGTTATTTTCATCTAAATTTATAAATTCCATATCTCCGCCATCAGCAATCAACTGAGGACGAAAAGCATCTAGTGTTTCTTTTACTTTTTCTACAAGTGCTTCGTCTGCCATAAAATTTTTTCGCTCCCAAACTTAATAATTTCGCTCTCAAAAATACAAAATTTATCCCAGACTTTCAACCTTTCTTTTCAATTCAATAATTCTTGTGTGAAGATAATGGTCTGTGGCAAATTTTTCCATAACTCCGTACGGCTTGCCTTTTTCATCAATAATTGGAATACAGTCTGTGTCAAAATCGCTGTATTTTTTATACAAATCTGGAAGACTGTCATCAGGCTGGCAGGTACACTTTGGTTTGTCCATAATGTCCATTGCAAGCATTGAGTCTGCAAAGTCGCCAATAATTAAAATTTCTTTAAGATGCTCAAGTCTTATAATTCCAATTAAATTTCCTGAATTACTGTCGCGCACTGCAAACGACTGATTGTGATGAAATTCAAATCTGTCCATAATATGAGAAATTTTATCTGTGTCGTTTACAATAGCAAAACTGTTTTCTGCGCAGTCTTTTTCGTTGCCCCAGGTTACGTCTTTTACCTTTGAATTTTTTAAGATGTCGTCTTCTGTAATATCAAGTCCGGCTTCTCCGGCTTTTAAAACTCCGTGACGCACACAAACAGGTCCTAGAAGCTGAACTACAAAAGTTGTTGCGGTTATAATTAAAATAATTTGAGAACCAATGCTGTCTGCAAAGTCGTTGCTTGCTGCGATGCTAAGTCCAATTGCAACTCCAGCCTGACTTAAAAGACACCACGGCAAGTATTTTTCTACACTTTTTGGAGCGTGGGAGAGTTTTGCGCCAAGTTTTGCTCCAATTGATTTACCTACGGTTCTTCCAAAAATGTATACAAGTGCAATCAGCAGAAGAAAAGGAGTTACAACCCAAATGTTAAGTTTTGCACCAACGAGTACAAAGAACAAAACGTAAATTGGTGGAGTAAATTTGTCTACAAGATTAAAAATTGGTCTTGTTTTTGCCGGAGCAAAATTTACCATAAAAAAGCCAACAGACATTGCTGCTAAAATTGTGTCAAGATTTAAAAGTGAGCACACTCCAGTGCATAAGAAAAGTCCGCCGAGTCCAAAAGAAAGAACTCTGCCTTCGTTTGTCATTACATTTTTTACAACAAAACTGATTAAAAGTCCGAATGCACTTCCAACTAAAATTGAGCCGAAAATGTCTATTGCAATATTTAAAATCTGCCTGCCAAGAGGAACTGCTTCGCCTCCCAAAAGTGGAGCTGCCAAAGTTGATGCAATTGCGTAAAGAATAAGAGCTACGGCATCATCCATTGCAACAATTCCCAAAACTGTTGTTGTTAAAGGACCGCGAGTTTTATATTCCTTTAGAACATCTGTTGTTGCTGCAGGTGCTGTTGCTGAACAAATTGCACCCAAAATCATTCCAAAGGCAAGAGAGTATTTTATGTTTTTTGAAAAAAGATAAACAACAATTGTAACTAAAATACTTACTACAAAAAACGGAGTTATTGATTCGCCAATTAAAATGCTTATGAACTGCTTTCCATATTTTTTGATTACAGAAATTTTAAGTTCCGCACCGATTAAAAATCCAATCAATGCAAGAGAAATTGTGTTTACAGGATTTAAAGCAGCGATTGTTTGAGGACGCAGAATTTGAAATCCAGAAGAACCAATTAAAATTCCTATTACAATGTAGCCTACAACTTGCGGAATTTTGAGCTTTTGAAACAGACGGCCGCCCAAGGCACCAAAAAACATTACAATTCCAATAAGAAGAACAAATTGTCCTGCATCCAGATTAGAAAAATGCATTGCCTGAGGAAGCAAATTTGCAAACGGATCATTCATTTTTTTTACCTCTAAAAACTCTTTGAGTCTGTTAAAATTGAAGTAGAGTATAATGAGAGTCTCTAAAAATTGCAATTTTTACCAGATGTCTTAATCTTATTGCATTATTTCTTCTATAACCTGATGAATTGAAATATCCTGGTAAAGAAAGGCGTACATTGCACTTGCAGAAACAAGTTTTCTTCCGTACTCCCGCGTTTCTTCAAAGGGAATTGATTCTAGAAATAAATCTTTGCTCAGATTTTTTGTGCCAAATTCAAGTTCTGCGCTTTTTATCCACTGCCTTACTCTTGTAATTCCACCGTTGTATGCAAATATTGCAAGAATTTCAGAGCCGCCAAGCCGTCTTTTCATTTCTTCAAAATAATATGAACCAAACCTGATATTTGTTCTGCAGTCCTCAAGATTGTAGTCAGCAACTTTAAGTTTTCTTGCAACATCGCCGGCAGTTGATTTCATAAGTTGTGTAAGTCCTACCGCTCCAGCATGGCTTACAACAATCGGATTAAAAAAACTTTCGCTTCTTATGAGTGCATACAAAATGTATTCTTTTTGCCCAAAATCAGCACATGATTCTTCTACATAAGTTTTAAAATTCTGAGGAAAAACCAGCGTTAAAAACTGAGGATAAAGATTTGTTTCCGGATAATTTGCTTTTTTAGATGCAATCCTAAGACTTTGCGTAAAATATGAATTGTTTTCGTTTCCGCATTTTTGCAGATAAAAAGAAATTTTTTGTGCGCAGTCAATTCCAATTTCATCACAAAAACGCTGCCAGTCAGCATAAATAAATTCTGCAAGTCCAAAATCTGCATATCCTAAAAGAAGTTTTTCTGCGTCAGGATTAATTTTTATACTCACTCTTTTTCCAAAAGACTGAATGATTTTTTTAATTTCATTTTCTTCAAGAGAAAGCCTTTGTGCTGCTAAAAGTCTGTAATACAAATCAGTATCGCCAGAAAGTGCCCTTGTAAAAAGTGATTTTGTTTTTTCGTCCGCTTCTGATTTTTCGAGATGAATAAAATTTTCCTGAATGAGCCTTGCGCTTATGTAAGCATATTTTGCGGTTATTTCATTGCTTGCGTAGGAATCAATTATTTTGTAAACATCGTAAAACTGTTCGTACTTGTGCTGAGAAAGAAGTCTTACTGACAGAGTTTCAAAAAAATCATCAAAATAATAAGGATTGTGCCAGAGAACAGCGTAATTTTTTACTGCGCTGATTGCCTCGCTGATTGAATTTTTTAAAGATGCATTAAAATAGTACCAAAGTGCGTTGTCGTAATTTGAATCGCTTTTGGCACTTTCCATTGCGCTTTTGAATCTGTTAAGGGCTCGTATTTTGTAAGAAGACGTTTTGTCGTAGCAGCGTCCTGCATAAAAATATGAGTAGAACTTTAAATTGCCGTCAAGTTTTTCTGTTAAAGAATCCCAATAGTAAGCTGAAGATAAAAAATCGTTTGAACCGTATAAAAAACTTTTTCCGGCGTCGCTTAAAATCTGACTGATAAAATTCTGCGGATTTTTTAAAAGAATTTTTGCTTTTTCGCAGGCCTGAGTGTAGCGGCGGTTGTAAACCAAAGTTCTGAATTCAATTATTTCATCAGATTCTGGCAAAATGCAGTACATCTTGTAATGTTCATCAGAAAAAGCTCTTTGCGTGCACCACGAAAAAAATTCACTTTTGAATCTTGAGTCTGATTTTTTGTAAAGTGAATCAATTCTAAAAAAAACAGTTTCGTTGTTTGCAGAAGAAAGATCTATGTTTTTTGTAAGATTTATGATTCTTGCATATTCTTTTTGTTCATAAAGTTCTTTGCATAAAAGATGGAGCGTTTCTTCGCACGGAAATGCCTTGTAAAGCTCTAAATGACGTTCTATTCTGTCTTGAACTGAACCAAGTTTTGCGTATTCTTCCATTGCGCGCCGTTTGATTACAGGAGAAGCTTTTTTTATTGCAGTTCTAAAAAAACGTTCGGCTTCAGTGGAATTTCCATTTTTCAGGGAAGTCAGTGCCATATAATAGCAGGCATCGTCAGCATATTTTTTATTGAGTTCAGAATCTGCACAGCTTATTTGCAAAAAAGTCAGCAAAATCAAAGAAAAAATAAAAGTCAGTTTAGAAAATTTTTTCATAAAGCATAAAAGTCGCGTGCATATAAATTTAGGGTTTTTCTTACTAAAAATTAAAAATCTGATTAAAAACCACAAGAAAAATTTCTATTCCGCTGGAATTAAAAGCCATTGTCCAGAAATAATGTGGTCAGGATTTTTTATTCCATTGTAGCGGGCAAGATATTTGTAGCGCCACGGATTTTTGTAGTAAGCATTTGAAATGTCCCAAAGCGTGTCGCCCCACTTTATTTTATAGCGGATATCTTCGATTTTTACAGGAGAAGGTTCAGGTTCGCCAGGAACAATATTTTCTGGATTTTGCGCCACAACAATTTCGTCTTCTTTTGCAGCGGTTTGCTCCTGGTTTTGCTCAGAATTTTCTTCTTCACTTTCTTCTAATAAATTTTTATCATTTTCGTCTGAATTTTCTTTATCAGAAGGAATTTCTATAATTATTTCATTTTCTTCGTTGCTAAGATCCTCATTTCCAGCATTTAAGTTTTCTTCGCTATTTTGAAAAATTTCGTCGTTTTGATTTTGAAGATCTTTTTCCTGCTGAATTATATTCTTCTTTAAAAGATTAAATTTTGAAGGAATTATAAAAAGTACAAAAAGAGAAGCGAGTATACAGATGATTGCACAAATAATGCAGATAATTACCGAAACCTTTGTTTTTTTCTTAACGTCATCTTCGCTGTAGGAATTTTTTCCTTCAAGAGTTTCTTTATCGTAAAGGTCAGAAAACATTTCGTTGTTTGGCTCAAATGTTGGATCTTTTGTAAACTTTTCGTCTTCTCCATCTATACTTAAATCTGGCTCTCCAATGTCATCGTCAAAAGCACTGCTAAGTCCCACTGCAGAAAAATTGCTTGAACTTGAATTTTCATCGTCATCAAGACCTTCTGTAGAAAAATCATCGTTTATAGAATTTGAGTCGAAATTTTCTTCAGGAACATTGTCCTCGCTAAAATCTTGTGAAATAGAATTTTCTGGCTCATCAACAAAATCAGGAAGATCTAAATTAAAGTCAGAATTTTCTTCTTCACTTGGATTTTTCGTTGCTATAGTGAAATTTTCATCAGTATTTTCATCTGCTGAATTTTGAGAATTTTCAGAGAGTAAAGGATTTACTTCGTTTTCGTTAAAATCGTCAAAGTCGGGAAGGGCAACATCGCTTATATTTTCTGAATTTAAGTCTTCGCTGCCTTCGTTCTGACTGTCGTCAAAATCAGGAAGTGAAAAATCTTCTTCATTTTTGCTGCCGTTATTTGCAAGAATTTCTTCAACAGAAGGCACTTTTTCTTCTTCGCTAACAGCTTCTTCAAAAGAATCTGTTTCTGCTTCTTTCGCCTGCAAATCTTTTTGGCCTTCATTCACTTCTTCATTTTCCGGGCTTTGTTCGCTGACCTGCACATTTTCTTCGTCCGAATTTTCTGCAAGGACTTCTTCAACAGAAGGCACTTTTTTTTCTGCAGAATGTTTGTGTCCTTTACCTGCCTTAATTCCAACAGGAGATGCAATAAATTCACTTTTGTTGCCTAAATTTTTTTCTTCGGCAGAATCTGGCGAAGGTGAATTTTCCTGCGGAATATCCTGAACTTGAGCATTTATATTTTCAACATTATTTTCCGAATCCAAAATAGCTTCTTCTGGATTTACGGAATTTTCCATTTCATCAAATTCTGTAAAATCAAAATTATCAGCAATATTTTCTTCGCTTACATTTTGCTCTGTTTCTGGATTTTCATTTTCTTTTTGTTGAGCATCGTTCATCAGAGAGTCAAATGAAAAATCTTCATCGTTTGCATCATTTCCTAACATTTCTTTTGCCTCGCTATTTTGCTGAAAGTCAAGATCATCATCTAAAACAACTCCGTCTGGTGATGGATCCTGCGAGATAGTAGGATCTTTTTCGAAGTGAACAGGCGGATTTTTTGCTTCGGAAAGCGTTCTTGAAATAAGTTCAACCTTTGTTTCACTGCTCCTGCCTGTTTCCGGGTCAGAAATATCGGCAGTGAGTTTATTATTTTCATCAAGTCCAATATCGAGATTAAAACTTGGCTCGCCGTTTGCGTGCGGATTTAAGTTTTTGATTTCCAGAGTGTCAACATATTCCGCATCTTCCATTGTTCCGGTTTTTGAGCGATAAACATCAACGTGTACTATTGTCTGATTATCTTGAACTGTTGTTAAATTTACAGATTTTTTTGCCGGTTTGCCTTCTTCGAGCAGAGGATAAAAACTTCCGTCAGCTAATTTTATTCCAATGGTTTCCATAAATTACCCTCGATTTGAAACTAACTACTATCAAACAAAGCAGTTTTTTTAGTCTATCTGATTTTTAAAACTACCTCTATCCCACAAATTTTCGGCATAAAAGTATATCTTCATCAGAAAAATCGGATTAAAAAAAAGGTAAGATTTTTGTTTTTTTTTGCGGATTTTGTGCTTAATAAAAGACTTAAAAAAAATCATTCCTGTATTGCTACAGAAATGATTTGCGGTAAAAGAAGACTTTGCTGCGTATAAAAAATACGAGTCAGCTTAAGTCTGATAAAAATTACTGTTTGTAGGCAAATTCTGTAATTGACTGAAGTTCGTTTGTTGTTGTGCCAAATTTTTCTGCAACATCATAGAATGTGATTCTTGTTGGATTTCCTTTTGAATCGTTTTTGTAACTGTTGCGTTTAATCAGATTATTTGTAGCGTTGTAAATTTGAACTTCTGCCAAATTGCCGTTTGCATCGTACTTGTAAAGTGTTTTTTCGCGGATATTGTTGTGCTCGTCATATTCTTCTACTGAAGAAATTTTTGAATTTTCAAGATAAGAAAATTCCTGACGCAGACATAAACTTCCGTCACCAAAATACTGAATGATTTCAAGTGGTTTATTGTTTTCGTTTACAGTTTTAATTCTGCGAGTAAGAAGAAGACCGTCGCCATTGTAATAATTTTCAGTGATTTTATTTGCGTTGTATTTGTAGATGATTCTTGAAAGAAGATTTCCGCTTCCGTCGTATTCAGAATCCTGCTTTATGCTTCCGTCATTCTGATATTCAATTTTTGTTGTCCAGATTACATTTGCATTGCTGTCTGTGTAAGTTTCTGAACTTAAATTGCGGCTTGTGTCGTACTTATACTGAATTTTTCCAAGAAGTTCATCTTTTGCGTTGTAAGTTGATGTTTCGAGTTTTAGACCTGTGGCGTCAAAAACATAAACATCTTTTGAAACTACGCTGCGGTAAAATTCGCCGAATTTTGATGTTACTGCGTACTCAGTTTTTGTATAGGAAGAAAATTTTCCTTCCGGTGTAAAATTTGTTGAGTCATAGGCAAATGCGCTTAAAGAAACAAGTGCTGCTGTGAGCGCAGATAATACTAATTTTTTCATAACTTAAATTCCTCCAAAATTAAATCAGAGCTTCTCTAAAAATTACAATTTTATCTTTAGAGTTTCTCGTCATCAAATTCAAGAAAAAATTCTTAGAATTTGTACGTTTGTTACAATATCAGACTTTTGAAACAAGTTCCATTGTACAGTATTTATCGGCTTAAAAAAAGTTTAAAATCAGACTAAAATAAGATTTATGGATTTTTACGAACTTAACGCTTTTTTAACCTTGAGTAAAACCCTTCATTTTGCAAAGGCTTCTAAAATTTTAAATATGAGTCCTTCAGCTTTAAGCAGAATGATAAGCCGTCTTGAAGA
>CAVCIJ010000144.1:0-3182 GCA_963601995.1 bacterium
AGTTTTGACTGTATTTCCTACAATAAAATTTCAGGGTTAAATATTTCACAGTTTGAATTTCTTCTTCCTGATTTTAGCATTGGAAAAAATATTCAGTTTCAAAAAATTTATGCTGCGTTCAAGAAAAATGATACAAGTTTTGAAATAAGAGGCAATGGATTTGTTTCAATTCCAAATCTTGGTGAACTTTCAGTTTCTGTTTCGTTTACAAATGACTTTAATAATTATCTTCTGGGAATAAAAAATGCTTATTTTAGTTTTGAAAGTGCAGGGCTTGGTCTTCCGTTGGGAATGACGGGACTTTATGTAAACGGAGTTCGCGGCGGAATTTCTTACGGATTTAGTGAAAAGCTTGATGAAAAAATTAGCAGCAAATTTACTGATGGAATGACGCTTCAACTTGGTGTGACTATAAAAGATAAAACCAGTCAGCTTGTGCAGATAAAAAGTGATTTGTGGATTGATGTTCAAAATCTTTCATTTGCGATTTATGGTGAAATGTCTGTTTTAAAAGGAAGTTTTAATCTTTCTGGAAATGCCCAGTCTGTTTTGAGTAGATATGGATTTTGTGCGGATATGAAAATTGATATTTTATTTGTTAAGGGCAAAATCGAGCTTAATATTTTCAGTTTTGACGGAAACATAAAATTTTCAGGAAGTGCTCAAGTTCAGGTTTGTATAAAACGCGGACAGATTTATTCGAAGCAGATAAATTTTTTTAATAAAACTGTTGATATTTGTATTCCAGCAAATGATCAGTATTTTTCAAGTTTAAGTGCTGAATTTGGTGATTTTAATAATAATGAGCGGGGGTTCAAGACTTCGATTGATATTTTGGGCATCGGAAAAATCGGCGTTTTTGTTTCGGATGGCGGAGTCAGCATAAAAAATATTGATAAGGTTCAGCTTGTAAAAAATCCGCTTGCAAATAAAGCAAAAGTTAAAAGGAATTTTTCTTTAATCGGTTCTGGAATTGATGATGATTTTGCTGAACAAGATTCTGTACAAAAAAATAATCAGAAACTCAATTCCATAAGTTTTATTTGTGCTTATCAGGATATTTGCCCGGATTTTATTTTTGTGTCGCCTTTGAAAGAAAAATTTGAAAGCAGAAATCTTGATTGTTATTTTGACGAAAATTATAGAATTTTTATGATTGAAAATGTTGATGACGGAGACTGGACTTATTTTTCTGAAAGCGATGAATCTTCGTATAAAATCGATATAATAAAAAATTACAAAAAAGATATTCCTGAAACAGAATTTATTTTTGCAGATAATGATTTTGATTTGCTGGAATTTTGCGGAAAATTTAAAAAAAATGCAGAACTTGAACTTCTTTATAGCGGGGCGAATGAAAATCAGTATTTTGTTTTAGATTCATTTTTGTGTAAAAACGACGGAACTTATTCTGTAAAAATTACAAGCGAAAAACTTCCAGAGGCTTATTACAAATTTGCACTTAGAAGTTCAGAATATTTTTCAGATGATACGGAAATTGAATATATTGATAAGATTGTAAAGATCGAACATAAAAATAAAGTAATTTCTTTGCCTGAGAAAATTTCTGTTTTTTATGAAGATAATTATTATAAAATTTTCTGGAATCAAGAAAACGCTTCTTACGTGGACAATTATATAATCGAATATTATTTTGATGAAAAAAAATCGGAATTGGTAAAAGTTAATCTTGGTTTTGTAAATGAATTTTTAATAAATTCTCGAAATTCGAAAATCCTGACTTTTAGAATTATGGCCACAGGTAAAGATTCATCAAGCGAATTTTCCAAGTGGTTTAGATATTCGCTAAATGGAAAGCCCAAACAGTTGAATTTAAAACTTCCTGAAACTGTTTTTTGTAGAAAAAATGATTTTTCGAATTTTGAAATAGACATTCTTGATGAAATTGACTTTAATCAAAACTTTTTTGCTCGAACATTAAAATTTGAAAATGAATATGGAATTGAATCTGAAAATCTTAGTATTTTGTTTGATAGTGAAAAATCTAATTCTAAGAAAATGAAATTTACTGTTTATGCAAATTCAGAATGTGAAAGCGGAATTTATTATGCTGTTTTGAAAATAAAATCTTTAAATAATCAGAATTATGAAAATGAAGAAAAATTAAAACTTGAAATTTTAGAGCCTGATTTAATTGTAAAAAGTTTCTTTCCAAGTACGATACAAAAATCGACAAAAACAATAGAAGTCTTTGGAAATGGATTTTGCGAAGGAACAAAATATTTTTTGAACAAAACTGAAATTTTGACTTTGGAAAATTCAAGTTTGAATCACATTTGCCTTTCTCTTGAGAATTTAAATTTTGATTATTCTGAAAAAAATGAACTTCGAATTGAACGAAATGGCAATGATTTTGCTGTAATTGAAATTCCTGGCGAATGTGGCGAAATGAATTTGATTCCGCTTTATTCAGAAATTTTAGCTGAGCGGGGAAAATCTTATTCAATTCCTGTTGCGGTGAAAAATTACAATTCAAATGACAAAATCGAATTTGCTGCAAGTTCAGAAAATGTCTATATAAATTCTGAGCAAATTTTTTGTGACTGCATTACAGAAATTCAAATTTTTATAAAAGAAAATTTTAATGAAAAAAATGCTTCAGTTCAGATTTTAAAAAATGGTGAAGTTCATAATTTTATTTCTGTGAAAATTGATGATAAAAACTTAAATCCTGCTCCTGAAATTTTGAATTCCAGTAAATACAATGCTTACTATGGTGATGAAATTGAATTATATGGAAGAAATTTTAATTTGGATTCGATTTTACTTTTAAACGAAAATAAAGTTGACTTTGAATTACTGAGTAATAATAAAATAAAATTCAAAATAAAACAGTCGATGAAAAGCGGAAATCTTTATGTAAAAAATTTTTCTGAAAAGTCAAATTCTATAAAATTAAATATTTTTGATTTATCTCCATCTTTTAAGATTAAAGAGAAAGAAATTATTTTTTCAGAAAACGAAACTAAAGAAATTTTTATAACATGCACGAATATTACGGAGCCAACTTTAATTGAATGTAGTTCCGCAAATTTAAATTTCATCATTTCACAAAAAGAAATTTTTTCTGACACAATAATTTCTATAAAATTGAAACTGAAAAATTCTCAAATTTTAGAAGGAAATGAACTTAAAATAAAATTCAGTTCTAAGAATTATAA
>CAVCIJ010000145.1:0-2021 GCA_963601995.1 bacterium
GATCCATACAATTTAGCCGAATGCGAAAAAACTGTAAAAGAAGAACTTGCAGCCGAAGAAGCAAGCGTTATTATCAGCAGAAGACCATGCGCTCTTCTTAAGGAAGTAAAACACAATCCTCCGTTTTTTGTAGAAACAAAAAAATGTGCCGGCTGCAAAATGTGCCTTAAAATCGGCTGCCCTGCAATCAGTTTTAAAAACGGAAAGGCTGCTGTAGACGAAACTTTATGTACAGGTTGTGGACTTTGCTCACAAATGTGCCACGCAGGTGCATTTAGTTCTTGCAAAAAATCAGAAGCATAAGAGTAAAAAAAAGGAATTTTCACTATGGAAAACGATGTTAAAAATATAATGATTGTTGGTGTTGGCGGACAAGGCGCGCTGCTTGCAAGTAAAACTTTAGGTCAGGTTCTTCTTGACGCAAATCTCGATGTAAAAGTGAGCGAAGTTCACGGAATGAGTCAAAGAGGAGGTTCTGTTGTAACTTATGTGCGCTACGGAAAAAAAGTTTATTCTCCAATAATCGACAAAGGCGAAGCTGATTTTATTGTGAGTTTTGAACTTCTTGAAGCAGCCCGCTATTCAGAATATTTAAAAAATGAAGGACAGATTATTGTAAACACTCAGCACATTGATCCAATGCCCGTAATTACAGGAAGTGCCACTTATCCGGAAAATCTTGTTGAAACAATGCAGAATGCAGAAATAAAAGTTGACGCCTTAGACTGCCTGGAACTTGCAAAACAAGCCGGAACTGCAAAATCAGTAAATATAGTTTTAATGGGCAGACTTTCTAAATATCTGAATTTTCCGGAAAAAGACTGGATTAGTGCAATTGAAAAACTTGTAAAACCTCAATTTTTAGAAATGAACAAAAAAGCATTTTCTTTAGGCCGCAAGTAAAGATTTTGCACGCTTAGCAATAGAATTTTTCGTGCGGTTACTGATAAAGTTTTTTCTTAACAAAAAATTCTATTGGTAACACGCCGGCTTCGCGTGTGAACTAGTAAATTTTCTGTAAACAAAAAATTTTATTGCTAACACGCAAAATTTGAGTATTACCAAAGAAATTTTATCAACAAAAATCTATGCGTACTGACAAAAAAGATTTGCCTGTTTACCAATAATTTTTTTCTAAACAGAATCTTTGCGTCTTAACTGCTAAATTTCCCGTAAATAAAAAAAACTCGCGATAAAAAAAAGACTTCCTTCTTGACAAAAAAAACTGTGCGGTTACCAGCAATTTTTTTCTTAACAAAAATCCTGCTTTCTTGTGCAATAAAAAGAATTTCTTTACACTTATTTTCACCGAAAAATAAACACCCAAAAAGAAATTATTCTCCCTACAATTATTTCATTTAAGGAAGCAAAATATAATCGTGTGGCACATTTTTAATTTTTTAGGAAAGAAAGGCGAAAATCGTCTTACAAAAAGAGTAATTCTAACCTTTCTCATTGTAGTTTTAATTCCTCTCCTGGTTTTTATTCTTGCAATACAACTTATTGTAACAAAGTCGTTTTTAAAAAATATCAAAAATATGTCAGACTCAAATGTAAATGAAAACGCTGCGGAAGTTTACAACAATTTATCTTCCATTGAACTTATAAAAAAGATGATAAGTTCAAACGGTGAACTTATGGTTATGATGGTTTCGCCAGACATAGAAAATCAGGAAGAACTCATTTCAGACATTTTAAGTCAAAGCACAACTTTAGAGAGAATTATCTCTATTGAAAAAAATATCTACGGAATTAGAATTTTCGTAAACAACAAAAATCTTCCGGAACGATTTCCAATTATTTTGCATGAAGAAAGACTAAAAGGTCAAAAAAATTTAGGCTGGAAATACAATTATAGAATCGATTATCTGAATGATGCGATTATGCGCGAAGAAAAGCTAACGTCCTATACATCAGAAATTACTTACGGCAAACGCAGTTTAGGATATCTTTCAGTAGAAATTGAAATGAAAAAAATGTTCCCTTTCCTTTATGAAAAAATATACGGGGGGGGTATAAAC
>CAVCIJ010000146.1:0-6804 GCA_963601995.1 bacterium
CATTCATTTTTTTCTTTTCCTGCTGATTTTTTTTTCTGAAAAAATTTAAGCCGAAGTTCTTACTTGATTTGCACTTTTGCTTATCTAAAAAAATTAATTATTTTCTGGAGATGTTCTTTTATAATCAAGATATTCTTTGCCTACATTTTCTTTTTCCCAGCGTTTTACGATTTTATATCCAATTCCGCTGAATAAAACTTCGCACAAAAGTTCAAAAACTGCTCCTACTGCTGAACACACAAAAACCTGAGTCCAGGTCCAGCCAAAAAAGAATTTTGAAACGACTATGGCAAAAATCAAATTGTCTGCAAATTGAGCAATTATTGTAGAAATATATGAACGCAAGGCAAATGCAAAAAATCCGTTTTTCCTCAATTTTGAACCGATTGCACTGTTAAGAACTGCATTTATAATTGAAGAAACTATAAATGCTAATGCAGAACCTAAAACAACATACCAGGAACCACCAAAAGTTGAGTTTAAAGCACTGTTTACTTCTTCGCTTCCAAAAGTGTAAAATTCGCCCCATTTTCCTGGTGCAAGAGAAAGCAATGCAAAAATTCCGCAGATACATAAATTTACAAAAAGTGCCAGAAACGAAACTTTTATGCTCGCATTAGTTCCCCAGCGTTTACAAATTACGTCCATACAAAGAAACATAAGCCAGCTAAAAACAAATCCGCAGTCAAGTGCAAGATATTTAAAGCTTACAAGTTCTTTATTTGCCATTAAATTTGCACATACCAAAGATAAAACAAAAAAAGTGATTGTTGTTGAAGGAATGTTTCTAAGAAGAATTTTGTAGTCTTCGGCTTGAGTTTTAAGCCATTTAAAAATCTTTCCCATAAAAGAAAGCCTCCTTAAGGATTTTGATTTTTTAAGCGCAGGAGTTTTTGAGGATTCATAAACTGCGCTGTTATTGGGCGGGTTAAAAAGATAGCTTTCTAAAAAACGCCCTTAATGGAAAAGCAGATTAGTGTTTTTTGTATTTAAAATCAACTGATAAACAAAAATTTCTTTTATATTTTTGATTCTACAGATTTTCTTTGCAAGGTAAGGCAAAATACTATTAAAAATACTATTTCGGATATTATCTTCTAATACTTTAGAAAATTTTTCAGAAAATTTAGAAAAATACTGCACAAAATTACACAAATCTGGCAGAAAAAATTAAGCATCTTTAGTGTGAGTAAGTTCCTGTGCCTTTGCTTTTACTGCATCAAAAAGTTTTTTTTCATCTTCCTGATTTTCTGTAATCAATCGTGTAAAAACTGAACCTGCAACCACCGCTTCAACATGGTTTGCAAGTTCTTCAGACTGTTTCCCATTTGAAATTCCAAATCCGCCGTAAATTTTACTTCCGCCCTCGCCTGCATTTTTTAAAAAGTCAATTGTTTTTTCATTGATTTTTGTATCCTGCCCTGTAATTCCTGTACGTAAAGCCGCATAAATATATTTGAATCCGGCATTCGCCATTTTTCTAAGACGTTCCTGACTCATACTTGGTGCAGCAACTGGAATATTTTCCATTCCGTTTTCTTTACAGAATTTTGTTAAGCCTTCATCACAATCAAAAGGTAAATCTGGAATAATCATTCCTTTTGCTCCAGCCATAGCCGCTTTTTTGCAGAAATTTTCAACTCCAGGAGTATAGATCAAAGAGCCGTAACTCATAATGTAAATTGGGATTTGAGGAAATTCTTTGTGAATTTTTTCGATAAATGCAAGTCCGTCATAAGTTTTATATTTTCGTTCCAAAACTTTTGTACAGGCAGTTTGAATTGCAGGTCCGTCAGCACTAGGATCACTAAAAGGAAGCTGAATTTCAAGAATGTCAGTGCCGCCTGAAACAAGTGCCTTTGCGGCGGTAAAAGCAAGATCGTCTGTTGGATAACCTGCAACTAAATGTGACATAAGTTTTATTTTTGACATATTTTCCTCTCATTTATGACTGATAAAAGACGCATAAAATTTATTTTGTTTCTATCAATAGAAACATTCTATCGCTATTATTTTTTTATGTCAATTGCGGATAAAAACTTTTTATAAAAAGACAATTTTTTTACTTGGATTTTTTTTAGATTTTTTATAGACTGATTTCTAAATGGGGCTGTAGCTCACCTGGCTAGAGCGTTTGAATGGCATTCAAAAGGTAGTCGGTTCAAGTCCGATCAGCTCCAATCAATATTTTCCTGTCTTATATTTTTTATCTGAACCGAATCTAAAATCGTTTTTAATTATTGCTTTCTGCGTTTTATGTAATTTTCCCAATTTTTCTAGCATAGTGACATTTTTTCTAACATTTTCTTACTTTTTGAATTTCTTAAAATCATTGACAGAGTCTGCTGATAATAATATTATGTTTCTATAAACAGAAACATAAAAACCGGCACTAACACAAGTTTTTAAAAGAAAAGACTAATTAGTCCGCAAAATAGCACAGCCTTTTATGGAGGAATATTATGACACATTCGGACAATGGATTTTTTGACAAATTCGGGGGAAAGTACGTTGCAGAAGTTTTGAGACGGCCACTTGATGAACTTGAAGCAGCTTTTAAGCAGGCAATGCAGGCCGAAAAATTTCTAAAAGAATACCGCACAATTCAGCGGGATTATATTGGTCGGGAAACTCCACTTTTATTTGCCGAAAGTGCTACAAAGATTTTAGGCGGTGCAAAAATTTATATAAAACTTGAAGGACTGGCAAACACTGGTGCTCATAAAATCAACAATGCAATCGGTCAGTGTCTTTTAGCAAAATATATGGGAAAAAAGTGCATTATTGCAGAAACAGGCGCAGGTCAGCACGGACTTGCAACTGCCGCTGCGTGCGCAAAACTTGGTCTTGACTGCACGATTTATATGGGCGAAGTTGATGTCCGCCGGCAGCAGCCGAATGTTGCATCAATGGAACTTTATGGTGCAAAAGTAAAAGCCGTAACTTCAGGAAGCCGGACTTTAAAAGATGCCGTAAATGAAGCAATGCGTGACTGGGCTGCAAATTTGGACACAACTCATTACGTTTTGGGATCTGCACTTGGCCCTGCTCCATTCCCGGATATTGTGCGGGAATTTCAGTCTGTAATTGGAAAAGAAATTAAAAAGCAGTGCGAAGAGCGTGGAATAAAACCAACAGCAATAATTGCCTGCTGTGGCGGCGGTTCAAATTCAATTGGCTGTTTTGCTCCATTTATTGACCAGAAAGAACCTCGCTTAATTGCCGTAGAAGCTGGAGGAATTGGTTCTGGAATTGGAGAAAATGCAAGCAGAATGACAGGAAATGCAAGTCGCGAAGGAATTTTACAAGGCTACAAAAGCAGATTTTTGCTTGACGAAGACGGACAGGCTCTTCCAACACGATCAATTTCAGCAGGACTTGATTATTGCGGAATTGGTCCTCAACTTGCGGCACTGGGAAAATCTGGTAGAGTGGAATTTACTTCTGCGCTGGACAAGGAAGCTTTGGACGCACTTAAATTTTTTGCAAAAAATGAAGGCGTTTTGTTTGCAATGGAAAGTGCGCACGCTGGAGCGGAAGCAATCAAACTTGCTCCAAAACTCAGCAAAGACGATGTGATTATTATAAATATGAGCGGTCGTGGCGACAAAGATATTTTTATAACAAGTCCGGTTTTTCGTCCTGAAGAATGGAAGATATTTTTACAATCAGAATTAGAGCGGCTTAATGCTGCAAAAGATATTCATGATGCTGATTTGATGAGGGATCATTAAAATTCTTTTTTAGACAGGCTCTAAAATAATAAAACCCGCGCCGGATTGTAAGGGTGCCGAAGGCAGAGTTTTTGCGAAGCAAAAATACCGCGCGATCAGCAAGCCCTGTAAAGCCGGTTATCAAGTTGAGGCTTTCGCGCAAAATAAAAAATTAGTTTTTTGGCAGTTCTGGATAAATTGTGATTTCTTTTTGGTTTTGAGATCGGCTGCCAATAAATTTTTCCATACAGATCATATCGTACCAGCGGTTGAATTTGTAGCCGCAGTTGCAAAAAGTTCCCGCAAGATGATAGCCTAAATGTTCGTGGAACTGTGCGCTGTTTTTTGTAAGAAATTCGTCGTCTTTTTTTGGATAGCCGATGCACGCATAAAGATTTAGAATTCCCATTTTTTCTAGCTTTTTTTCGAGTGCTTCGTAAAGTTTTCGTCCTAAACCGCATTTTTTAGCATTATAATCAAGATAAATTGTCATTTCGCACGACCATTCGTAAGCTTTTCTGTTTTTAAATACACCTGCATAAGCGTAACCTTCGATGATTCCGTTTTTTACAATCACAAGGTAAGGATATTTTTGCATTGTTCTTGTCATTCGTGATTGAAATTCTTCGAGTGTGGGAACTTCGTATTCAAAGGTGATTGCAGTTTTTTTTACATAATATGCGTAAATTTCTAGAATTCGAGGAGCGTCTTCGAGTTTTGCATCGCGGATAAAAATTTCCTGGTTTTCCATTTTTTTTCTCCAGTAAACGAGAGAGTTTTCATTTTAATTTTAACAAATTTTGAATTGTAAATTCAATTTTTTTTTGTTTTGCAGCTGGGAAAAAATTTTGCAGTTAATAAAGCAGCCATTTGTTAACAGGAAAATCTGCGTGTTACAAAAAGATTTTTTTTTCTTAGCACGCGGCGTTTACTAAAAAAAATCCTGCTGGCACAAAAAAAATTTGGCTAACACAGAAAACGAGTTTACAAATAAATTTCTGCTGATGAAAAGAATTTTTATTATGCGTGTCCGTTTACGAAAAACTCGCCGCCGTAATTTCCTTGAATTAAGAAAATTACGGCGAATACTCAAATTTTTTTTTTGTTCCTGCTAGAATTTGCCACCGCCTAAACTTGCTGTTAATTTTGCGTTTACAATTGGTTTACTTTGCCAGCTTTCAAGGCTTACGTAAGGTCCAAAGCCTAATGTTAAATTTTTGAACGGAGTGTAATTTAAAATTCCTGAAACGGTAAGGGCATTTAAATAGCTTTCTGAACTCGCGCCTGAACTTAGCATTTCTTTGTATGACGATGAAAGTTCTGCTTTTCCAAAATTCATCATTGCAAATAAGCTTGCACTAAAATCAGTTGTGCCAAAAATGCGTGCAAAATTTACTGCGGCTGCAACATTGTGTCCCTTTGTAAAATAGTTGTGAACGATGTCGTAATATGCGCCCTGTGAATATGCTTTTGCAATGTCAAAATTTTCGTCATTAAAACTGTCGTAATAATACTGTGCTGCAAAAGTTATTTGCGGAGTTTTCCAGTAATAATTGAGTCCGGCAGTTAAAAAGAAAAGATTTGTTTTTTCGCTGAATGTTTTGTTTTGCGACCATTCATACTGAGTTCCGCACTGATAAACTGCTTCTCCAAAAACACCAATTTTTCCTTTTATGATTGAACCGCTTGCCGTAAGCATTGCTTTTGGTGAATCTTCAAATCTGTAAAATCCGCCGGCTCCAAGTTCCCACGAACCTAAGACCGCTTCATATTTTGCGGCGAGCGCAGTTTCTTTCAAATACGAAGAAGTTGATGAAGCAGACAAAAAGTCTGTTGAAGGAATTATATAAAACCAAAGACAGTCCTGGCGGTTTGTAAAAGTAACCTGAGTTCGCAAATTCAAGCTTCCGTCTACCTGCGAATCTGTGTCTTCTGGATCAATCATTGAAGTATTTATCATATCTGAAACAGGACTGAAAAAATATCCTGTTCCCCAGGAAACCGTGTGCTTTCCAAATCTAAAAAAAACTCTGTCTGCTACGGAAAAATCTGTAAAAAGTTCTTTTAGCGAAAGATAGTCAGAAACGCTTGTTGATGTTGAAACTCCGGTTAAAAAACTGCTGCCATACTGATAAGTTGTCGCCGATGAAGAAGAACTTGCTGTTGTTTCAAAGGGATATGCTAAGTCGAATTTTGTATACATCCTGAGAATTTGTGTAGGTCGCGCATCTACAAAAAGACTCGCCTCCGCTTTTGGAGTTAAGATTGTATCGCCAAGTCTTTTAAAAAACTCAGTTTCATCGTCCTTGTAAAGCGGTGCAAGAATTTCCATGCCTGTAGAAAATTTTCCGCCTACTTTTACATTTCCAGCTTCAAAAAGAGAGCCGTGATTCACTTCGTCAGAAAAATTTCCTGTTTGGGTATCTTCAATCTGAATTATTGAATCATTGCCAAAAAAATCATCATCAGTCTGGAAATCAAAATTTTCCTGGGCAAAAGAAAATCCTGATATGCAAAAAAATGTTGCAAGACTTGAAATCAATTTCTTTTTCATCAGTTAAGTCCCTCAAGATATGCTTTTGTAAAAATATAATCTGGTAAAGAATCAAAAACTAAATCGCTTATAACCTGCTGTGTGTTTTCGCCCTTGTTAAGTTCGTCACGCAAAATCATTTGAACTCCAACATAACCTGCCGGAACTTTTGAATATTTTGGAATTAAAATTGTTCGCATAAGACGTCCTGAACTTGAAAAATCTTCTTCTTTTAGAAGCAGCGGAATGTCTTTTCTGATGTAATATGTGCTTTTTGCGTAGGAAGGTTCTATTGTTTTCGCTTCAAGTGCAATTTTATAAACGGTGAATTTTCCAAGATTCGTTTCTGAAAACTCGGTTACATTATAATTTTTCCGCCAGATTCCGTTTTTCTTTTCGACGTCATCAATTTTTACATCAGAATTGCCAAGTGCTTCTTTTAGTGAAGTATGCGAAAACTTGCGGCTGATTGGATCATAAGCCCAAATATTGTCGCCGTTTCTAAGATAGCCAGTTCCCTTGTCGGCTTCTGGAAAAAGTTGAACTATTGTCATTAAA
>CAVCIJ010000147.1:0-15775 GCA_963601995.1 bacterium
GAATTTATTTTTTTAACATACAATACGCAGGAAAAAAAATCAGACGGGCACGAGAAATTTAATATTTTTTGATAAGAAAAATTCGCTTTTAAAAATAAAAAAAAATCTTTATAGTAAGAGAAAATTAAAAATCTTTGTGATTCTGGAGGCTTAAATGAACGATATTGTGGAATCTTACAAAAAATTTCTTGCGGACGGCAAGACGGAGAGAGAATGTGCTTCGCTGATTATAAAAATGGCTGAGAGTTTTGGCTATAAAAATCTTTCGGAATGCGAAAGCTTAAAAACCGGCGATAAGGTTTATTTTTGTAAATTTGGCAAGGCTGTGGCACTTTTTGAAATTGGAAGCGAGGATATTTCTAACGGAATGAACATTCTTGGTGCTCATATTGACAGTCCGCGTCTTGATGTTAAGCAGAATCCGCTTTATGAAAAAGATTTTGTGGTTTACCTTAATACTCATTATTACGGCGGAATTAAAAAGTATCAGTGGCTTACAATGCCGCTTGCTCTGCACGGAATTGTGTGTAAAAAAGATGGAACTTGCGTTCTTGTAAAAATTGGCGAGGACGAAAATGATCCTGTTTTTTGCATAAGCGATATTTTGCCTCACCTTGCACAAAAGCAGATGAAGGAAATTGCAAGTGATTTTATTCCGGGCGAAAATCTTGATTTGATTGTTGGAAGCGAAGATCCTGAAAAAAATTCTTCTGACAAAGAAGATGAAAAGCCTGTAAAAGATGCTGCTAAGAAAAATATTCTTAAAATCTTGAATGAAAAATATGGAATTGATGAAGAGGATTTTGGTTCTGCGGAACTAGAAGTTGTGCCTGCTGGAAAACCTCGTGATTTGGGATTTGACCGTTCTTTGATTCTTGCTTACGGACAGGATGACAGATCCTGCGCCTTTACTTCGGTGGCTGCTATGTTTGAAACTGGAAATTTTAAGCGTACAAAATGCTGTCTTTGCGTTGATAAGGAAGAAATTGGCAGTGTTGGTGCAACAGGAATGGCAAGTCACTTTTTGGAAAATGCTGTTGCTGAACTTGTTACGCGGCTTGGTTCATACTGCGAGCTTAAGGTAAGACGCTGCTTGAATAATAGTTATATGCTTTCGAGCGATGTAAACTCAGCTTACGATCCGATGAACTGCGATCTTTACGATAGAGAAAATTCTTCATTTTTGGGCGGTGGAATTGTATTTAATAAATACACTGGAAGCAGGGGAAAAAGCGGTGCTAATGATGCAAGTCCTGAATTCATTGCAAAACTTAGAAATATTCTTGATAAAAATAATGTAAAATATCAGATGGCTGAACTTGGAAAAGTTGATCAGGGCGGTGGCGGAACAATTGCTTATCTTGCTTCAAAATACGGAATGTACGTTCTTGATGCCGGAGTTTCTGTTTTGAGCATGCATGCTCCGTGGGAAATAACATCGCGTTCTGACATTGTGCAGGCATTCAACGCATATAAGGCATTTTTGACTCTTGAGTAATTTTTTGCGGACAAAAGAATTTTACCTTTTACAAAAATTTTTTTGTCCGTTATTTTCACAAATTTTGCTGATTCTGTGACAGATTTTTTGTTAACAGAAAGTTTTTTTTGCATATAGGAAATTCTATTAGTAACCAGCCGTGCGTGTAATGTCGCAGACGCCTTCTTAACAAAAAAATTTGCGAGTTAACAAAACGATTTTTTCTTAACGGCAGAATTTCTTGTAAAAAAAAACGTTTTTCTTCTTAAGAAAAAATTTTATTAGTAACGAACCGTGCTTGTGTTAACAAAAAGATTTTTCTTAACAGTCTGAATCCTTTGTTAACACCCGCAGCGCAAAAAATCCCTAAATTGCACGTTTAATTTTCCGATAAAAAGATTATGCGAAGTTTTATTAAAAAAATTTTTTGTGTGTTTTTTACTTTATTTTTCTTAAATCAAATTTTTGCACAAAGTAAACCTCTTTATCAGCTTCCGGAAAATTTACCTGGTAAATCTAGCAGTGAACAGGACGAGCCTTTTTTGCTTGGCACAGATAATGGTCTTTTTAAGGTTTTAGCTAACGGCGTTGTTGAACCGCTTTGGACACAAGGCAAGGTTGAACGCATTTTGAGGACTTCTTCGCGTTGGTATTTTGTTACTTCAAAAGGAATTATTTCTTCTCAGAATCTTAGTGATTTTTTAGAATGCAATAACGGACTTCCATCTTTAACCATAAAAAAATACAAAAAAAAGCAGAATCAAAAAGCTAAAATTCTTGAGCAGCAAACTCCTCTGTTAAAGGATTTGTGTGCTGACCCTTTTAATCCTGATATTCTTGTCACGGCAACAAAAGATGCAGTTTTTATAACTTATGATGGCGGAAAAAATTGGAAGTCGCTTGGCTCAATGAGTTCAAATTCTGGCGGAATCAAGGCGGTTGCGGTTGCTCATATGCCAGTTTATGCAAAGAACGGAAGCATTTCAGGTACAGAACTTGTGGTTTTTATGACTCACCCGATTTATGGATTCAGTTATTACAGAACTGAAAGTTCAAAACCTGCGTGGATTGATGTGAGTGCTGGATTTTCTTCAATGCCAAGTTTAACTCAGCCTGATGAAATTGCAGACATTTTGCCTGTTCTTGTAAAAGACGATTTTGGCAGCGTTTACACAGAACTTTATATGTCACAGACTTATATTCCGAATTTTTACAAGTTTGACTGGCGCAATAAAAAGGCTGTAAAAGTCTATCAGGGAAGCGAAAAATGCGACACAATGGACGCTTTGTGCCAAAGCAATTCTGAAATTGTATTTTCTTCGCTCGGTAAAATTTGTTCTTATTCATTAAAAGACGGAACTGTAAAAGATTTGGATTCTTACAAGCTTTGGAAAAATAAATTGAATGCTGCACACGCGATTGTAAATTCAGCATATATTCCAAAAAGTATCAGTGGAACAGAAACTCCGCTTGCTCTTGCAGAACTCTGGCTTTTAAAGCCTGATTTTCCTCTTACGGCTTGGGGCGAAAAGGCAAATGGCAAAAAGTCAATCTACGTAAGTGCCTATCAAATGCGAAATTCTGAAGGAATTGAAAAATACAAAAAAATCATCAGGCAAAACAATCTTAATTCACTTGTAGTTGATATGAAAGATGATTACGGACTTTTGCGTTTTGAACCGAATAGTCCGCTTTTAAAGCAAAAAGGAAAGGTTACTCAGTACAAAATAAATCTTGAACAGTTTGTAAGCGAGTACAAAAAAGAAGGAATTTATTTAATTGCAAGAATTGTTGTTTTTAAGGACAGAAATCTTGCAAATTACGATAAAAAACAGTATGCAGTCTGGGATTATAAAAATAATTGTCCGTGGATTGGTGTAAAAAAGTGGGAAAAAGACGCTTACACTGATGAAAACGGAAATGAGGTTGCCGCGACTGAAACTTCTTATTATGACGAAAACTGGGTTGATCCGTATAGCGAGGAAGTTTGGGAATATAATATTGAAATTGCAAAAGAACTTATTGAAAGAGGATTTGACGAAATTCAGTTTGATTACATCCGCTTTCCAACTGACGGCTTAAATTTCAGAAATATAAGCTACCGCTGGAGAGATAAGGGAATGGATAAGGAAAGTGCCCTTGTTTCTTTTTTGAGTTATGCACGTGAAAACATAAACGCACCTATTGGAATTGACATTTACGGAGCAAACGGCTGGTACAGAACAGGCGCAAGAACAGGTCAGGATGTTGAACTTATGAGCGAATATGTTGATGTTATTTGCCCAATGTTTTATCCTTCGCACTTTGAACAGAATTTTCTTGAATATACGCCAGTTGAAGAGCGACCTTACAGAATTTATTTTTACGGAAGTTACAGAAACACAGTTATTGGGCGCAATAGAATTATTGTTCGACCTTGGGTTCAGGCATTTTACATTGGAGTTCGTTACGACAGGCTTTACTACGGAAAGGATTACGTTAAACGAGAAATTTTTGGTGTGCGTGACGGATTAAACCGCGGTTATATGTACTGGAATAATTCCGGCGGTTTTTATGATGATATAAGCCCTGATCCAGAAGATGATGCTTTGTCACCTTGGAAAGAACAGGAATCGCAGCTTCAAAAAAGGATTCCGGCATTCAGTTCTGGAAAAGAAAAAAGCAAAGTTTTTTCAGAAGAACAGATTAAAAAAGAAAAAGAAAGAAATGAGGCAATGATTTCTATTCTTGACACAGTTTTGAATCAGGAAAATGAAGATGCCTTCAATTACAGCGTGCATCTTTTGCACATAGAACCAATGGGAAATTGGAAATGACTAATTTAGGATATACAAGCGAAGAACCGATTGCTGCCATTGCAACTCCGCTTTCTCCCTGCGCAATTGGAATTGTAAGAACCAGTGGAAAAAATTCAATTCAGCTTGTTTCAAAAATATTTTCGCGTCCAAAAGCACTTCTTAAAGCAAAAGGAAATTCTCTGGTTTACGGCTGGATTGTTTCTAAAAAATCTGATTCTAAAAAAAGCGATTCGCAGCAAAAAGATTTGTCTGATGAAGAAAAAATTGATGAAGTTATGCTTGGGGTTTACAGAGCACCAAAATCTTTTACAGGCGAAGATATGGTTGAAATTTTTTGTCACGGTGGAGTGCGCATTGTAACAGCAATTTTTAATCTTCTTCTGGAAAACGGATTTAGAAGAGCCGAGCGTGGAGAATATACTTTTAGGGCTTACATAAACGGCAAAACTGATTTAACAAAGGCGGAAGCTGTAAAGGAAATTATTGACAGCAAAACTGACACAAGCCGAAGTCATGCAGTTCAAAGGCTAAGCGGTTCTCTTTACGAAGAAATCGATTCAATAAAAAAACTGATTGTAGACACTCTTGCTGCGATTGAAGTTGAAATTGAATATCCGGAAGATGAAGAAACTATTGCAGACAGTTTTGACATTAAAAATCTTCTTGATGCAAAAAATCGCCTTAAAGAACTTTATAGTTCCTGGAAAAGCGAAAAACTTTATCAGGACGGTGCGCGAGTTGTGCTTTGCGGAAAAACAAATGCTGGGAAATCGCGCCTTTTTAACACGCTTTTAAAAGAAGAGCGGGCAATTGTAAGCGACATTGCAGGAACTACGCGAGACTTTCTTGAAAGCTGGGCAAGTTTTGACGGAATTCCAGTGCGATTGTTTGATACTGCCGGACTTAGAAAAACTGATGATTTAATCGAAGAGCGTGGCGTGGAACTTGCAAAAGATTTAAGTCAAAATGCTGATGTGATTCTTTATTTGGTTGATTCAAAAAATGGAATTTCAAAAGAAGACAAGAAGTTTATTCTGGAGCAGAAAATTCCTCTTGTTTTGGTTTTAAATAAAACTGACCTTGCTGCGTTTGATGAAAATTTAATAAATCTTGAAGTAAGAAAAAAAATCGTTGCCTGCGTAAAAATTTCTGCAAAAAATGCACTTGGAATAAGTTCATTAACTTCTGCCGTAAAAAAAATTTTGTGCGGCACAGAAAGTTCTGAAAAAAATTCTTCAGGACTTGGAAGTGAACGCCAGAAAAAAAGTGTAGGCGAAGCTTTAGAAAGAGTTGAACACGCAATTCAAACTGCAAAGTCAGGTGATTTTGGGCTTGACGCAGTTGTTCAGGATTTAGAGGATTGCCTTGACAGTTTGGGCGAAGTTACGGGCGAGGTAACTCCAGAAGATGTTTTAAGTTCAGTCTTTGCAAATTTTTGTGTGGGAAAATAAATTGACATCTCTAAAAATTGCAACTTCTAGAGATTCCCTAAAATAAAAACTGCGGCAGGAAATTTTTCTTACCGCAGTTAATTTTTTTATCCAGCTAAAACTGGAACAATGCTTAAAATAACTCCGCTTAAAATTACTGAACCAATCTGCCCCGAAACATTTGCACTTACTGCATGCATTAAAATATAATTCTGGTCATCGTCTTTTAAAGCAATCTGCTGAACAATTCGGCTTGCCATTGGAAATGCCGAAATTCCGCATGCTCCGAGCATTGGATTTATTTTTTTATCTTTTGGGAAAAAGAGATTTAAAAACTTTGCAAAGAGAACGCCACATGCTGTGTCACTTATAAATGCAATCAATCCTAAAAGCATAATTAAAAGCGTTTGGACTTGCAGAAAATCCTGTGCACGCATAGAAGCACCCACGCTGATTCCAAGAAGAATTGTTACAATGTTTGAAAGTTCGTTTTGTGCTGATTTTGAGAGTTTTTCAAGAACGCCACATTCCCGAATTAAATTTCCGAACATCAAAAATCCGATTAAAGGTGCTGAAATTGGAATTAAAATTCCTGTAATCAAAGTTAAAATTACTGGAAAAGAAATAACAAACCATTTTGGAATATTTTTGCCTTTTGCTTTTACGTGAATTTGACGTTCCTTTTTTGTAGTTAAAATTTTGATGACTGGCGGCATAATAATCGGAACAAGCGACATATAAGAATAGGAAGCGACTGTTATAGGACCAAGCAGATGAGGGGCAAATTTGGAAGTTACAAAAATTGCCGTAGGACCGTCAGCTGCACCAATAACTCCAATACTTGCTGCTTCCTGAATGCTGAAACCAAGAAATTTGCAGGCAATAAATGCAGCAATAAAAATTCCTGAGTGTGCAACAATTCCAAAAATCAGCATCCACGGACGTTCCAAAAGCGGACGAAAATCTATCATTGCACCAACTCCAATGAAAATCAAAAGCGGGAAAATTTCTGTCATAATTCCAGCTTCAAAAAGAATTTTTAGTGCACCGCTAGTTCCTGCGTGTTCCCAAACTGCATTCAGTGGCAAATTTACTAAAATTGCCCCAAATCCAATTGGTAAAAGAAGCATTGGCTCATAATTTTTGGCAGTTGCAAGAAAAATCAAAAGACCGCCAATAAAGTACATAAGAACTTCCTGCCAGCCAATCGCCAGAATTCCTTCTGCAAAACAAGAAAAAATTTCTCTCATTTTAAACTCCTAGTTTTTTAAGCACATTCGCAACAAAGTGAGAATGTGCAGTTTAAGAAAAAGTTTGCAACGCAAACTTAGAAAGATAAAAGGCCGCGCCATTTCAGCGGACTTTTATCTTACTTTTCTAATTGCCCAATATAAAAATTGCCTGCAAACCTGCATTTATTAAAGAATTTTTGTTTTAAACAAAAAAAAGACCTCTTGCCTGCTTCTCTAAAAAAAAATTTAGTAAAACAGGCAAAAGGTCTTGTTTCTTCAAAATGAAGTCGCAGAACCAGACTTTGCAAAATTGCAAAAAGCCGGCTGTTGATTCTGAGAAAGTAACTACTCCCCCTTTGCTAAGAAAAGGCTAAATGAAAAAAATAATCTTGTCAATAAATTTTTTGTCATGTGATTTTTTAATTCATTTTTTTTAAGAGAATTTTTTTGTGAAAAAGGACTGTCGTATTAAAAATAAAATTTTAGCTCGAGAAAAAAAATTTGTGTAAAAATAGATATAAGAAAAAAATACGAACAAAATTTCTTATAGTTTTAGTTCGCGTCTTTTTTTGCGGCGAATTCTATTGATTTGTCTTTCAAAATTTCCACTGTCAATTAAGTCTGCAAGAATCAATTGATCAAAACTTGGAACTGTACACGAGTAAAAGCCTAATTTTTCCTGGAAAAGAGCGGCAAGTTTTTCTGGCAAAACCATATATCCGATTCTTAGAGCACTCGAAATTGTTTTAGAAAATGTGTTCAGATAAATTACGTTTTCTGAACCCTGTTTTTTAGAAAGGGCAAAAACTGTTTCTTCGGGTTTTGTCGAAACTGAAAATTCTGACTCAAAATCATCTTCTACGATAAAGCGTTCGTTTTTTTGAGCCCAGTCAATATATTCGTAGCGTTTTGAAACTGACGCTGTAATTCCGGTTGGAAAACTTCTGTATGGCGAAATATGAATTACGCTTGCATTTGTGGCTGCCAGTGCTGAGCTTTCAATTCCATCCTTTGCAAGAGGAAGAAATTCGCATTTTGCTCCCGACATTCTGTAAACTTTTTCAATTTGTTCGTAAGAAGGCGATTCTAAGCCGAAAATTCTGTTTGTTCCCAAAAGTTTTACAATCAAACTGTACAAATATTCTGCTCCAGAACCAATTATAATCTGACTTTCCTTTGCGTAGATGTTGCGGTTTCTTGCAAGATAAAATCTGATTGCGTTCCGAAGTTCAATGCAGCCTGAATTTGGTGATTTCTGAAAAATCGCTTCTCCATAAAAATTTATTACGCGTCTGACAGTTTTTGTAAATACAGAAAAAGGAAATTCTTCCTTTGCCAAAAAATTTTCGTTTTGCAAAGCCTGTGTTTTTTTATTTTGATTTTGTTTTTGAAGTGAGTCTTCTTCTTTAAAAAAATTTGGTGCTGCAAAGCCTGCATTTTTTGAAAACACAACAAAATATCCGCTTCTTTCGCGGGATTCAAGATAGCCTTCATCGCAAAGAAGATTGTAAGCGTGTTTTACGGTAATTTCGCTTAATCCTGATTTTGCTGCCATAATTCTTTTTGAAGGAATTTTAGCTCCGTGTGCATAAATCCCTAAAACAATGTCATTTTTTATGCACTCATAAAGTGAAATATAAGCTGGAACTTTTTTTAAAACTTTATCAGCAGACAAATCATTCTTGTTTTTCATTAAAAATAACTTTAGCGTAAAATTTAAATTCTTTACAGATTTTTTATCTTTAACTAAAGTGTAAAATTTACTGTCATTTTTAGTTTTTGTATTTTAAAATATCTTTTGCATCATATTTAAATTTTATTGGAGGCAAAATGGCATATTGCGGCTGGGGATATGACGAAGAATTTGTAAAAGATTATCACAATGAATGGGGAACTCCGCTTCACGACGATAAGCTTCAGTTTGAATATCTTTCGCTGGAAGTAATGCAGTGCGGACTTAGTTTTTCGACTGTGCTGAAAAAACGCGGAATTTTGCGTTCGTGTTTTGATAATTTTGATTTTGATAAAGTTGCGCTTTATACACAAAATGATATTGAGCGGATTATGAAAACTGACGGAATGATTCACGCCGTTAGAAAAATAAATGCGATTATAAAAAATGCCCGTGCTTTTCAGAATGTAAGAAAAGAATTTGGCAGTTTTGACAAATACATCTGGAGTTTTTCCGGACAAAAATCAATTTTGTACAAGGATCACGAAAAAGGGCTTATTCCAGCACAGAACGGTCTGTCAGAAAAAATCAGTGCGGACTTAAAAAATCGTGGTTTTACTTTTGTTGGTCCTGTTGTAATTTACTCGCATTTGCAGGCTGCAGGAATCATAAACGATCACGACAAAAACTGTCCGCGCCGTACCGAACTGATTGCAAAATATCCTGTAATCGAACTTGAAAAAGACAATGAAAAAGGCGTAAAGCAGTTTTAGTTTTTTTTGCTGCGTTTTTAGACTCTTTGTTAAAGATCATATCTAAAATAAATCCAGTTCAGAATCAAGATAAAGAGCTTCGCGCACTTCAAGCTGATGTTCAGGCTTTGTTAAATAATGTAAAAGAAATTCAAGCAAAACCGCACTTCCAAGTGATCGGCCTTCAATCTTAAAATTTGAAAATCCCATAGGAAGATATTTTTTTTGAATATCTGAAATTCCAATAAATCCAGGATTTTTCATTGCATTTGAAAATTTATATCCGCTTTCACAGTTTTTTGAGGCACATTTGTAAAGCGGCACATTTTCTCCAAGATTCAAGCGGCTCACATTTTCGTAGCAGGATTTTCTTTCTTTACAGTCAAAATCGCAGCATTCGTTGCACAAAAATTCAGTTTTGTCTTTTTGGCTTTGGCTTAGCGATTTAAGTTTTTCAAATTGAGTGTTCAATCGAAAATCACTTACAGCAAATTTAAAATCCTCTCGGCAAAGTTCATTTTTAAAGTCATCAAAATGAACAAGAACTTTTGTTGTTGAAGAAACAAAGTAAAAGCACGGAAATTTTTCCTTAATGTAGTTCAAAAGCAAATCTGACGAAATAATAATTCCGCTTTGCACAGTCGATTTTTCGAACAGTTTGCAAAGATCGTTGCATTTTTTGTCAGACAAATGCTCTTTTTGTAAAAGCGAATTGCTAAAAGTAAGGCGCGCTGAAATTTTAAACTCATTCATCAGGTCAAAAACGTCTTTTGCGTCTGCATTTCCAAAGCCTGCCCGTCCGCCGCCCCAGATACAGTCCGCCGGAGAACCGTAAACAGAGCTGATTTCGCAAAAATCATAAAAATATTCGTGCCGGGA
Organism: bacterium; assembly: GCA_963601995.1. Lineage (GTDB taxonomy): Bacteria > Spirochaetota > Spirochaetia > Treponematales > Treponemataceae > Treponema_D. The sequence continues at coordinate 10,241 of CAVCIJ010000147.1, forward strand.
AAAGTAAAGCGGAAAAAACACTTTGTAAAAATCGTAAAATTCAAAAAGCCCCGGAAGATGAAAAAACGCCTTGCTCATCGAAAAATTTATATCATTCTAAGGGTAAAATATAAAGGTCTGTTTAGGTTATCTGGTAAAAATCATTTTTAGTAATTTTTTTGGAGCGTAATTTTTTACTTCCGGCCGCTGTTCCAGCCTTCGCTTTTCGCTCATTCCATCGCTTACGCGCTGGAACTTCGGGCTTCCATAGCGGGCTAGGTTTTACTAAAAAAAATAAATTTCAGCACTTGCGGCATAAAATTTTGCTAAAGAAAAAGTCCTTTTTTAACTGCCAATTCTAGAAGTAAAGGGCAAGTTAAGAAAAATCATCTTTAATGACTTTTCTCAACTTGCATGCAAATTCAAAATCTTAAAATAGCAAGATTTAAAATATCGCGTTTTTAAGAAAGAATTTTAGTACTGGTCTGCAAAAGCATCCAGCACACTTAAACCTTCATGATTAAGGTCAAAAAGTGCTTGATTTTCCCAAGTAGAGCCTATGTTTGTACTTGCAACCCATTCTCCGCCCCAGTAAAAAACACCATCGCCGCCGGCATCCTTTGTTATGCTGAAAATAGCCTGCATTACAGCCTTTTGATTTGCCGGAGTAGCAGAAATTATATTGTATCCATTGTAGGTGCTTGTGCTGATTCCGTATGTAGAAGCCACAGATTTTAAGTTAGTGTAAGCACTGTAAAGTCCAGTGTCTTTTGCATCATTGTAATACCAAACTGTATTAGATACATTATCATTGGCATATTCTTCTACAGTCCAGGGAAAACTTGTTTCTGCAATAACTACTCTCTTTCCTTTAGCTACATAAGTTTTAATCACAGATTTTAAGTTAGATATTGTTTTATGACTTTCAAAAAATGGATAATATGATAAACCTAAAACATCAAAATCTAAATCATCAATGTAATTGTAAACATAACTTATTACGCTGGCATATCCGCCTTGCGCTGCATGAAGCATAATATCAATATCAGAATTATATGAACGGATTGCAGAAATAATTGCTGACATTACGGTCTGGAAATTAGAACTTGAAATTGAGCATGGAACGTTCGCTGTAGAATTATAAGAAGAAGTCAGCATTATTCCGGAATTGATTTCGTTTCCAACCTGTACCATATCAGGAAGAGCATCGGCATTTTTCATAATTGCAAGGCAGTTTTTTGTCCATGTAGCTGCTGCACTTCCCAAAGCAGACGCTGTTGTATACGAGTCCCACATACGAGGAGTACATTGTAAAGCAGGATCTGCCCAGGTATCAGAATAATGGAAATCCAAAAGAACATTCATACCCAAAGCTTTAGCTCGGGCTGCTACACTTGCAGCTTTAGAAATATCGCAGTAACCGTAATTTTCCATAGGAGTATAGTTTGCCGAAGAAGGAGAATTCCATACTCTGAGTCTTACCCAGTTTACTCCATTATTTTTTAATATAGTGAGCATATCTTGTGCAGACGAAGATGATGATTCATAAAAGAGTGCTCCGTCATCTTCAAGAGCATATAGTGCAGAAACATCTACTCCTCTCATAAAGTCTGAAGAACTGGAAGAATCGGAAGAACTTGATGATACTGGAGTAAGATACCATTTCTGGCAGGCGCCTCCCCAGTAATTCCACTGAACTACATTACCGCCATTTGCAGTACTCCAGCCATAATCATCTAATCCAGAATTGTCGCTGGAAACTCTTGTTAAAATTGCATAAGAACCATCGCTTTGCTTTACAAATTTAAACTGCTGATTTGTGCCACCCGAATAAGCATAAGTTGCAATGTTTGTTCCATCTGCAGAACTCTTTTTCCATACATCGAGTGCCTGAGCCGAAGAAGAACATACTGTTTTTATTGCATAATATCCGTTACTCAAGTAAACAAGATTAAATTGCTGTGCCGTACTTCCGTTATATTCATACTGCTGAATATTAGTTCCATTAGAAGTTCCGCCATTAGCTACATCAAGATATTTTCCAGAATAAGCATTTTTTATGTAATAATAGCCAGAAAGAGATGTATCGTAACCAGAAGAAACTGTTCTTGCGGAAGTAGTTTCCTCACTGTCTATGCCAGCATCAGATTCTACAAGGTTAGAGCAGCCGGAAAAAAATAAAACACTGGCAGAAATGGCAAGAATTGCGTTTTTTAAATAAAACTTTTTTTTAGGAATTAACATAGTTTTCTCCTATAAATCAAGGCACGTTTTTGATTACTGCCTTGACACTCCTTTTTTTGAGATGTTTTTTATCCTTCAAATCATAAAGTTTGCAACGCAAACTTTTAAAGATAAAATGCTGCACGATTTTAGCAGACTTTTATCTTACACTCCTCCTTAAATAAGAATGTTTTAATACGTATCATCTACACGTGTTGATTTTCTGCATTGAAAAAATTATAAGTGAGAATTTTTTAGCCGTCAAATTTTTTTTTTCAAGATTAAAAAAAAAGACTTATCCTGAATAGGAGCGGCGTCGCGCATAGCCGGTTTTACAAAAAATTTAATGCAGAGTGCAAGGCACGAAAAATAAATTTTTTACTGATAAAGAAAATTCGCTCCAAAAAAAATAATCTCAGATAACTATTCTGGTTATATAAAATTTTTTAATTCTGATTATTTAAATATACTCAAAATAAAAATATTCTTTTTGTACTTGAACGGTGGTTTTGAAAAATTCTTTGACTTTTGGAGGCAAAAAATGAAACTTACGGAAGAACAGAAAAAACAGTATGAACTTAACAAAAATCTTGCGCAAATGCTAAAAGGAGGCGTAATTATGGACGTAACGACTCCTGAACAGGCTAAAATTGCTGAGGAAGCGGGTGCATGTGCGGTTATGGCTTTGGAAAGAATTCCTGCTGACATTCGTGCGGCTGGCGGTGTTGCGCGTATGAGCGATCCTAAAATGATAAAAGGAATTCAGAATGCTGTTAGTATTCCTGTTATGGCAAAGTGCAGAATCGGGCATTTTGTTGAAGCACAGATTCTTGAAGCTATTGAAATTGACTACATTGATGAAAGCGAAGTTTTGTCGCCGGCAGATGACGTTTACCACATTAACAAGCACGAGTTTAAAGTTCCCTTTGTTTGTGGCGCGAAGGATTTGGGCGAGGCTTTGCGCAGAATTAATGAAGGTGCATCGATGATTCGTACAAAGGGCGAACCTGGAACCGGCGATGTTGTGCAGGCAGTGCGCCATATGCGAAAAATGAACAGCGAAATTGCAAAAATTTCTTCTATGCGGGAAGACGAACTTTTTGAAGAAGCAAAGCAACTTCAGGTTCCGTACAGTTTGATTGAATTTGTTCACGATAATAAAAAACTTCCGGTTGTAAATTTTGCAGCTGGCGGCGTTGCAACACCAGCGGATGCTGCCTTGATGATGCAGCTTGGTGCAGAAGGGGTTTTCGTTGGCAGCGGAATTTTTAAAAGCGGAAATCCTGCAAAACGGGCTAGTGCGATTGTAAAGGCTGTAACAAATTACAAGGACGCAAAACTGATTGCTGAACTTTCAGAAGATTTGGGCGAAGCAATGGTTGGAATCAATGCGGACGAAATTGCACTTTTGATGGCAGAGCGTGGAAAATAATCAATAGTGGAGTGCAGAATGAAAATCGCAGTTTTAGCGCTGCAAGGCGCATTTTTTGAGCATGAAAAAAAACTTTCTGAACTTGGAATTTCGTATTTTGAACTTAGGGAAAGGCGTGATGCAGAAAAGTCTTTTGATGCTCTTATTCTGCCAGGCGGAGAAAGCACTGTTCAGGGAAAACTTTTGCGTGAACTTGGAATGTTTGACATTCTGCGCGAGCAGATTTTAAGTGGAACAAAGGTTCTTGCAACTTGTGCCGGAATGATTCTTCTTGCAGAAAAGCTTGAAAATGATGAGAGAGTTCACTTTGCTACAATGCCGATCACTGTAAAACGAAACGCATATGGTCGTCAGCTTGGAAGTTTTTATACGGAAGGAGATTTTGCGAATCTCAAAAAAATTCCAATGACTTTTATTCGCGCTCCTTACATTGAAAAAACTTCATCTGATGTGGAAATACTTTCTCGCGTTGATGAAAAAATTGTTGCGGCACGCTACAAAAATCAACTTGCACTAAGTTTTCATCCCGAGTTGAATGATAACTTGCAAATCTATGAGTGGTGGCTTAAAATGTAAGAAAATCTGGAGAAAATATGAAAAATAAATTTTTGTTTGTATTGACTTTTTTTTCTGTCGTATTTTTTGCTTCGTGTGTACAAAAAACTGCTTCTGATGAAGTTTCTGTTTCCCTCTCTTCAAATCCAACAACCGGCTCTTCATGGACTGTGGAAATTGAAGATGAAAAAGTAGCTGTTTTGCAAAAAGATGAGTATAAGGCTGATAAGGCTTCCTCGAATTTACTTGGTTCTGGAGGAAATCAAATTTTGACTTTTAAACTCTTAAAACCTGGCGAAACTAAAATTACTTTAACTTACGGACAGAACTGGAGTGGCGGCGGAATTTGGGAAAAACGTTATGGAATTTTAAAGGCTGAAAAAGATTCTAAAGGAAAACTTTTTGCAAGCTTTGAGATTTTAAAAACTGAAACATTTTGAGTTTGAAATAAAATAAAAAAAATTAAAAAAAATAGACAAAATTTAAAAAAGTACTTGACGCACAATGTGCTTATTTATATACTAATCACAGTTTGTCTCCCTCGTCTAGTGGTTAGGACATCGGGTTTTCATCCCGACAACATGGGTTCAATTCCCGTGGGAGATGCTAGAAGCCTGGCTTTGAAAAAAGTCAGGCCTTTTTTTATGCCTGAAAAATTTGTCCTGCAGCATATTTTGTTTTTGAGCAAAACTTAGTCCCTGATTATGGAGTAAAATGATTTCAGCATTTTACTCGTCGAGTTTGTCGCAAGCTTACGCTTACTTAGCGAGTTTTGTTCCAAAACTCGGGGGATTTTTTTGTTAAAAAATTGATTTTTGCGGGGATAGGGAATTTTGTCAGTAATTGGTGGCAAACTCGCAGATCTTCTTGATACGAATTTACTTTCTTAACGCCTGATATGTGACTAAGAAAACACAATAGCACGTTCTGGAACACAGCGGAAGAATGAAGGCGAGTGCCGCAACTGCGGAAAGCGGGATACCTTGTAAAATTTTGTGATGAGTGCAAGGCGCGAAAAATTAAATTTTCTGTGAAAAAAAAACTGTGCTTCTAAAAAATCCTATAAAATTCTTTTTTTTATTATGCTAGTATTTTTTTGAGGTTGAAAATGGGCGTTAAATTTAACGAAAAAACACAAACTTTTTTTATTGAAACTGAAAATACTTCTTATTGCATTGGAATTGCCAGCGGAAAATATTTATCGCATATTTATTACGGTAAAAAAATCAATTTTGATGATGATCTTTGCTTTAAAATGCGTCTTGACGAAAATCCCTTTGTTCCGGAAAAAAATGCGAGGGAAACTCTTGCTTTTAATGATAGTTTTGTGTGGGAATTTCCATGCG
>CAVCIJ010000148.1:0-21767 GCA_963601995.1 bacterium
TAAAATAGATGGAGAATTTTTTTTATGGAATCTACTAAAAAACAAAATATTCTTGGTACGGAGACTATTGGCAAACTGCTGTTCAAATTTTCTGTACCGGGAATTGTGTCAATGGTTGTAAACGCACTTTACAATATTGTTGACCAAATTTTTATTGGACAGGGCGTCGGCTATCTTGGAAACGGTGCTACAAATGTAATTTTTCCACTCACGACTTTTGCAATGGCTTTTTCGCTTATGGTTGGCGACGGAACCGCCAGTTTTATGAGCCTTATGCTCGGTAAAAAAGAAGATGAAAAGGCTGCTAGAGGAACTCTTGCGGGACTTGTTTTTACGGTAATTTCGGGAATTTTAATTATGATTCTTTACCTGATTTTTCTTGAACCGCTTTGCCGATTGTTTGGTGCAACTGACGAAATTTTGCCATACGCTCTTGAATATGGTGGAATTATTACAATCGGGCTGCCTTTCTGCGCAATCTGTTCAGGATACGCAAGTATTATTCGTGCTGACGGAAGTCCTAAATACAATATGATTGGTCTTCTGACCGGCTGCGTAATAAATTTGATAGGCGATCCGCTTTTTATTTTTGTTTTTCATTGGGGAGTTAAGGGCGCAGCGTTGGCTACAATTCTTGGTCAGATTACAAATGCCCTAATCAATATTTGCTATATTTCGCGGATGAAAAGCGTAAAAATTCGTAAATCTGATTTTAAGGGAAGCTTTTCTGAAATTCCACAGATTTTAAAACTTGGCGTTTCAAGTTTTATTTCGCAGATGGTTTTAGTAATTCTTATAGCCGTTCAGAATAATTATCTTACTGTTTACGGTGCTCAAAGCAAATACGGTGCAAACATTCCAATCAGTGCACTTGGCGTTACGATGAAAGTTTTTAACATTCTGATGGTAATTGTGCTTGGTCTTGCTTCGGGCGCACAGCCAATTTGGGGCTACAATTACGGTGCAAGACTTTACAAAAGAGTTCAAAAAACATTTAACAGAGTGATTATAATTGCATTCTGCGTTATGACTTTTGCATTCTTAATTTTCCAGATTTTCCCTATGACTGTAATAAGCATTTTTGGCACAGAAGATTCTCTTTACAATGAATTTGCAGTTCAAACACTCAGAATATTTTTGCTTTTAGTTCCAGTTTCTGGATTTCAGCTTGCATCAGGAATTTTCTTTCAGTCAGTAGGACGGCCTTTTCAGGCTTCAATTATTTCTCTTTCAAAACAAATTTTATTTTCGATTCCGGCAATTATGATTTTGTGTCCGATTATGGGCGTTGAAGGCGTTTTATGGTCAGGTCCAGTTGCTGACTTTTTGGCCTTTATTTTAACAATAATCCTTTTATTAGTTTCCTGGAAAAAAATCTTTAATAAAAATGACGCTCTGGATTCTGATTCTGCAAAATCTGCAAAAGTCGAAGAAAAAACGTCTTTGGAAACAAAAAGAATTTCAAGCCGCGAACATTATTTTATAAACGGCAAGCCTCTTATAATTACAATTGGAAGAACTTACGGTGCCGGCGGAAGAGAAATTGGATCTTTGCTTGCACAAAAGCTTAATATTCCTTATTACGATACGGACATTATAAAAGAAGCAGCAGCTGAAAGCGGACTTGACGCAATGTTCCTTGCATTTGCTGATGAAAAGCAAATTTCAAACGCGATCACAGCAATGGCACCTTCAATTAATTCTTATGCACAGGGAAGCAACGAACTTGTAGCAGTTCAAAAAGCAGCGGAAGAAGCACAAAGCGCAGTTATACAAAAAGTTTCACAGAACGGCTCGTGCGTAATTGTAGGCCGGCGTGCAGACAAGGTTCTTAAAGACAAAATGATTTTCCGCGTTTTTATTTCGTCTCCGCTAAAAAAGAGGATTGAACATATTATGCAAAGCGAAAATCTTTCAGAATCAGAAGCAAAGAAAAAAATCGAAACTATTGATTCTAAAAGAAAGGCTTATTACAACGCATCTAATCCAGGAATGTGGGGAAAAGAAGAAAACTATGACTTGTGCATAAATTCAGCAAAACTTGGCATTGAAAAATCTGCTGACGTGATTATAAAGGCAATTGAAAAGATTTAGAAGTCATTTTTTACAAACCAAAACTTCGCGTGTAACGCGTGTAATGTAAAAAATTTTTTTGCTGATATCACGCGTTCAAAATATTGCAGACTAAGAACAAAACTTTTTTTATAAAAAAAGTTTATCAGTTAACTGGCAAAATTAAAATAATCATTAAATCTACAAAAAAAAAGCGTCCCTGTTATAAGAGACGCTTTTTTAGTTTATCAGATAAAAAATCAGTTTAGAAATGGGTTTTTATTATTTAGCCTTACCCTGATTTGCAACAGCAGCCTGTTTTGCAGCAATTGCAGCCTGATCTCCAAGATAATAATGTTTTACTGGATTTAAGTTATCATCAAATTCGTAAACAAGTGGAGTTGCTGTAGGAATATTAACGCCAAGAATTTCTTCTGGAGTCATTTTGTCAAGATAATAAACCAATGCGCGCAAAGAATTTCCGTGTGCTGCAATAACAACGCGTTTTCCAGCCTTCATCTGTGGTTTGATTTCTTCAAGATAATAAGGAACAACGCGGGCAATTGTTGTTTCAAGAGATTCATTCTGAGGCAGGAACGAATCATCAACATCACGATACATAGCCTGTTTTTTTGCAGAACGCTCGTCATCATCAGAAAGAACAGGAGGCTTTACGTCAAAAGAACGTCTCCAGATTTTTACCTGATCTTCGCCAAATTTTTCAGCAGCTTCAGCCTTATTTTTTCCCTGCAAATCACCGTAGTGGCGCTCATTAAGTTTCCATGTTTTAATAACAGGAAGCCAGTTTCTGTCCATTTCATCCAAAATTCCGTTCAAAGTATGAACAGCACGCTTTAAATATGATGTATAGCAAATATCAAAGTCATAGCCTTCATCTTTTAAAAGTTTTCCGGCAGCCTTAGCTTCTTCGCGACCCTTTTCACTAAGTTCAACATCTGTCCAGCCAGTAAAAAGATTCAGTTTGTTCCATTCACTTTCACCATGACGAACCAATACTAATTTAATCATTCCAGTTACCTCTTTGTGATTTATTGCCCTATGCTAAACTTTTAAACGATTATTTTCAAGAGAAAGAAATCTTAAAAAAAAATCATCTTTGTGCTTTTTGAGGCTTTTAACATTAAAAAATGAAAGAATAAAAATATTTTATACCTAGAAATATTCTTAAAACGTATAAAATTATGTACATTTGTTTTAAATTCACATATTTTTTTCTAAAAACTCTTTCTGTAAAATAAATTATTTAATATTGAATCTAAGTCAATAAAATAGACACAAAAAATGCCAGTTTAAGATGCAGTTTTTTCACATTTCGAATAAACAGCTTCTGAAGTTCTGTAATTCAGACTTGAATGAATGCACCTGCGGTTATACCAGAATTCAATGTATTCAAAAATTGCATTGTAAGCAGCTTTTGAATCTTTGTACTTTCGTTCCTTAATGTTCATGCCACTTTCCTCATTTCTAAAGTAATATGCAGCACTTTTTGTGTCCACTAAGTCATACTAGATCTAAGAAAGATTATAAAATCACCTTTTGTCATTTCTAGATTTTTAATTGTTTGCTTATCTTTTTACAAAATTCTAAACAATCTTCATCTTTTGATTCAGCTGTAACATAATTAAGTTTCAACATTGGACTATCAGCATCATCAATCTTAAGTTTAACTTCCCCATTAGTATTCAACCAAACAAGATAGGTATGTCCTCTAATTTCTTTCGAGTATCCTGCATATCCCCAACATATATGAGTCTTACCAATTTTTGAATTTGGATTAAAACCTTTAGAAATTAAATATTTTGCGATTTCAACTCTGTATTCATCGAAATAAATCCAATTATATCTTGCTAACGGTTTTGCAACACAAATGTTATAAAATTTAGAGAATTCAAAACGAATTGCATCATGATCCTGCATCCAATTTTGAATAGATACAACGTTATATAAAGATTCGTGAGCTAGTTTTAAATTTTTTAAATATTTCTCATTTAATTTTCCAGATTTCTTCCCATTTATATAAATCTGAGATGAGCGTTTTACATCATTTAATAATATTTCTTTTAACTGTGTTTCATTTTTTTCATCAAGATAACGTTTAATATTATTAATAAAAACAGAATCTCCAGATTCACTACCGGGAGTTAACATTTTCTTTAAATAGTTTTCTGAATCTCTAATATCTATAAAGAATTTTCGATGTTTTTTATATTCTTTTGTGTAAAACTCCTCATAAGAAGAATAATTACTTATTAATGCTCTGAGAAGTAGATGACCTTCTTTTCTATAATTGTCAGAAAAACCATTTTCTTCAAATAAGAGATTTGCCATATCAACCCTATGCAAAAATTTATTTTCTTCCATATCGTCATCAATTAAGAAATCAATTTCTCCTTTTAAATATGGATGACTTTCAGCTTTTTTAAAATTTTTCTCCCAATTAATCTTAGGATTTTTAACAATAAATGCTGCTTTCCTTCGTTCTTCTTCAATAGCAATTTTAGAAGATTTAGACTTTATTAAATTGTTTTTATCGCTCAAGAAGGTGTATATACAATTTGCATGAAAACCAAGCTCATCAATTAATTGCAGGACTCCAATCATTACTGTTGCATCTGTAATATCTGTATTTTGAGCAATATTCCATACAACTCTCATCCATTGCCTAAAATGAATATCATCATATTCGAAATTTTCAAGATATTTTTGAATTCCATAGAATGCAATACGATTACGTGCATTAAATGCTTTTTCATTTTTTACAGTTGAAATAAAAATAGAGTATTTTTCTTCTTCTTTCTTTGCCCAACAAGGTTGAATAGCTTTTTGAATCTTCTCAGAATTTTTATGATAATTATCAAAAAATATTTCAAAATCCTTTATTACGTTGGAATCATTTTTTTGATCTAATTCAAAGATATTCTTAAAGTCCTGGTAATGTTTCTCATCATATTCATTCTCATAGGAGCCTGTAAATCGTTTATAAAGTTCACTAGTTCCTTTCGTTTTAGCATCTGATGATGAATAAATCAAATATTTATTTAATGCAAATCGATGAAATAATTGCATAAATGGCTCATTCAATTTGCGTGTGTTATCTTTTACCAAAGACCAAATTTCATCAGTCCATTCATTGTCAAATTTTAAACTTATTCTAAAGGCTTCAGAAACTTGTCTTTCATCATAATCTACAATCTCTGCAAAAAAAGCTTTATAAGGATTTTTTTCATCATTCATCCAATTCGTTAAATCAGCCTTAAAATTTTCATACGTAGATAACTTCTTACCTCTTGCATTCATTTTTACATACAAGTCATCTGAAAGATTAAAATTTGTAAGAGGGAGAATATAAAATCTTAAATTATCTAATCTCTTAAGATATGAATCAGATTCATCTAATTTTGGCAATAAAGCATATTTTGTTTCAATTACCTTAAGCATATTAAACATTGCTTTTATTGTTGGATCTTTTTCATATTCTTTATAAAACCAATGCTCATTTTTAAGAATTTCACAAATTGTTTTATTATTTTGAAATTTTATTGTTTCACTACATAAATATTTACAAAACTTTCTATCTGAATCTCTTGTCTGATATGTAAATGCAGACAATTTTTTTATAAAAGCTGAGGAATTTTCCCCCAATTCAATCTTTCCAATGTACCAATATAGGAGAAAAAGAGTTGTTAGTCTTTGTTGTCCATCAAGTGGGACAAATTTGCCGTCAACAAATGAGCCATACACAAAATCCATAATCATTACTTCATTCTTTTGTAAATGAGTAAATACGGAACTAATAAAACCAGAACCTTTCAACTGATCTTCAAATGCTTCTGCAACTGAATCTGGGTCAACTCTCCCTTGAGCATAATCACGTTGAATAGCTGGGATTTCAATTGATCTAATATTTTCAAAATTATTTTCAAATATCTCAATTTTATCTGTTATTAATTCATTAAAACTATAGGTTTTAGTCATTCTTAGGTTCCTCAATTAGATTAAGATAGTCAGGTAAAGTTTCAATAATAAATTTTGAATATTGCTGAACATCTTTTATTGTCCATTTTGTTAGTGATGTTCCACTTTTGCTAAAATATTTTAAAAATGCGTATTTCGTACAAATTGGAATAAATTGTCCATCTCTATCGCGTTCAATTATCTTTTTCCGCTTATATGGAAATAGAGCATTGCCATAACCTCTGTTCGTTCCATAATCTAATAAAACCAGATTTCCTAAAGAATTTTTTTGTTCTTCACTATTATCTGTAGTATCTTCTTTAAATAATTCAATTATTCTGTCTCTTAGTTCCAGGAAAGAATCTTCTAGATTTGGAGTATCATTCTCAATTTCCTTTTTTAAGGCGATAATAGCGTCTTTGTTTTGTTGAATTATTTTATATTCTTCTTTGTCTTTTCCAAATAAATCATCTATGACGTCCAAACATGTATCCAGCCATGACAGTTGATCACTTTTCTTCTTCCAATCGTTTGTAGTATAAGAATCTATATGCTCTATATCCCAACTATTATTCTTAAATTTATCAAATGGAAAACGGATATAATTAGATTCTTTTTGTTTTACTATGTATTCAATATTAAGAAGTAAGAGTACTTTTCTAACTTCTTTATTGTTTTTATATACAGGCTTTGTTATTACAAAATTATCATTTTTATTTTTGTAATATGTTATTTTCACCTGTTTTTTCATTTCGTTTTTGAGTTCTTTTAAAAAGCATTCTTTATTTAATCCCTTTAAATCAGGACCTTTATATATTTTGTATATGTCTGTTACACTCTTTCCACAGAAAATTAAAAATCCGACATAATGATAGAATGTGGAATCATTAAACCATTCCTCTATAGTTCTAAAATAGTCAGTAACATGATCCCATAAGTCCATAATAATTTTTACATCAGTAATTCTATCTTTTACAGATTGTCGTTCTGAAACGATTAAATTATAGAAGTAACGGAAGGTTCGGTCCTTATCATTTCCAATTTTTTCAAGAATTTCTGGTTTGTTTTCTGTTTCTATGTTACAAATGGTATCAAATAAAAATTCTATTCTTGATGGACTTGTATTTTCTGTTTCATTTATAAAATACCAAAAATCACTTTGCTGAAGGGCATATTCTATACGATCCCATTCAGAGGCTATTTGTAATTGTTGCCCATCTACATCGTCTATTGCATATTTGCTCTTTTGCAAAAACAAAGCTTTTATAAGTTCTGAATTTGTTAGAGGAATCTGTCCAATATTCAAACGCCTGAAAATATCAATTGGATTAGCATTTTCATTAATTTCATACCAAATAACTTGAACAGTTCCTTGAACAGTTCCATATGGATTAAAGCTTCCGGCAGGACTTGTTAGTACGGCTTTTACGAAATCTCTAGCTGCATCTGGTGTAACATTCTTGAAGGATTTTATAAAAGGTCCGGAAAACCATTTCTCAATTATTAAAAATGCATTTGCAATAAACTCGTAATCTATATATTTCTTATTTAAAATTTGATTTGGATTTTCGGAAATGAGATTATCAAAAAATAATTCTGTTCCAGGTCTTGTTTCATAACATATGTTATATAATTCTTTACCACACATTTCTGATAGATCTCGACGATAATATTTTTGTAAATATAAAAGAATAATCTTTATTGAAGTTAATCTCTGCTGGCCATCTACGACTTCATACCAGACATTTTTTTCTGATATTTCTTCTCCATTGACTTCATAAATTTCTTCAAAATCACTACTAAGATTATATTTTTTTATTGTTTCCTTTGTGCATTTTTTAATGACAATAGGCTGTAAACAATAAAATTGTTCATTTTTTTTATTTGTGGTAGAAGAAAATATAAATATGTCTTCTAATAAATCTTCAATTTGCCTCTTTTCCCACTTATATCCCCTTTGATAACTTGGTATAAAGAAATTTTTTTCCAATAATTCATATATTGTTTTTAGTTTTATATCATTCATTCCCCTTATTCCTTCTTCCCTGCCCCATACTTTGGTGCTTCTGGTTCTGCAACTTGCGGAAGTATTTCCTGCTTCATTCTGTCTGCATAACTAACATTCTTCTTTTCAAGTTCTTCAAACAAAGTATTCTTTGCGCCAAAAAGAACATCTGCGTAATTTCTCTTATCTTTTTGAAACCAGAATGGGTCTTTATCGTCCACAAATCTGTATTCAAGTCCTACGGCTTTAAAATGTTTTTGAGCACACACAATTTTTCTGCCTTCGTTTGAATGCCACAGTTTTGTTAAATCTTCCGTACCCTTTGTTTCGCGTACAATTTCAAGTTGATTTTCATCTTCATCACGGCGGACAATTGCCCAGTCAGGATTGTAGTTTCCAATAATTTTTGGAAGATTGATTTTATATTTTGGCGGAAACTTAAAATAAAGCATAACGCCACCATTGTTGCGGTCACAATTATTTAATGTGCCAACAAAGTTTCTTTCTACATCTGAATCAACCTGGATTTTGTCATAAATTGAACGCTTTAAATTTGCATCCATAAGTTCCGTAGTTGGATGAACTTCGACAGTTGGGAACAGAATATTTTTATCATCATTGATGTTTCCGTCCGCCTTGTCATATTCAATATTTTTCGCAATATGATTTGCAAGAACTTCCCGCAAAATGCTGATGAACTGCGAAGTAAAACCTTCCGGATTTTTCATAAAGTCATCAATCTTTTTTGAATCAAGACTTTTAAAAATCTTGAGAATTGTTTTTCTGGTAATGTTCAATTCTTTTGCAGCACGGGCAACAATATTGCATTTTGGAACATCAGGGTAATCAAACTCTGTTATGGCACTTGTCGAAGAAGACTGAGCTTTTGTAGTTTCGTGAGTAATTTTTTCACCAACCAGAATAGGATTATCTATTTTAGAAAAAGTGATTGAACTGCGTTCAGGGTTGTTTTTGTCGTACTTTACTTCTGTAACCTTTAATCCTGCAAGCTCAGAACAATTATCAAGTTCATGGCCGCATTTTTTTCCAACTGTATCACCTTTTTTTAGTCTGAAAGTGCTTCCTGTGTTTCCAAATAAATCTTCATGAGCATTATCTCGCACTGTAATGTTGAAAACCGCTTCTTCGTCCGCACTTACTCCCAGAAGCGTTAAATCATAAATTGTGATTACAACACTTCCCTTTGTACAAACAAGTTTTGGACCTTCAAAATCATAATTATTCAAAACTTCAAGGGCTTCCTGAATAAATTCATCTGTTTTAATGTTGATAGTAAATTCAGTTTTACGGTTTGCCTTTCTCCATACATCTTCAAATTCGCTTGAATCAAATTTTGCGGTACGGTGAACTTCTTCTGTGTGCCTTTTATTTGTAATCTGAGGTTTTTCCATAACACCGTCTGCAATATATTCTTCCTGAAGTTTATCAACAAAGCGGCTGTAAGATTCATTTGCAATTACGGTCAGGCGGTTTAAGGTTCCGTCTTTTATGCGCTCTCCATTTTGATTTACAGGCAGACGCAAGCCACGCCCGATTGTCTGCCGGCGGTTAGATTCAGAAGTAATTTCGCGCAAGGCACAAATCTGAAACACATTCGGATTGTCCCAGCCTTCACGCAGGGCAGAATGGGCAAAAATAAAGCAGACTTTTTCTTCGCTGGACAAGAGTCTTTCTTTTTCACGCATAATAAGGTTATATGCACGCTTTTCCGCTTCCTTTTCTTCCGCAGTTTTACTTCCATCTATGGCAGTATCAATTTCTTCCATTTCGCCGGATTTTGCCTTTTGTTTTTTAGCAAAATATCCTTCACGAACATCACTGCCTTTTAAATTCTTCCAGGACTCGACTCGATTCTTTAACTTTTCAAATTCTTCATCAAAAATTCTGGCAATAAGAGGATTTTCACCCTTGTAACTTGCAACGCGGTCAATAAAGAAAAGCGACAAAACTTTTGCATCATAACCAGCAGCACGAACCTGAGACTGTTTTGCAATATGACTTTCAATTGTAGCCCTTATCATCTGGCGGAATACAACTTCTTTACTCAAAGAAGCACAGCTTTCCTGATCCTGACAGTATCTTATTCCGTTGCTGAGTTCCACATACTGATTTTCTTCTTTTACGCTGATTTTTTCGATTGCAAGACTGCCATAAGATGGATTTCCGCTTTTACCGTCAAAAGTTGTTTTACCGTCAGCCTTAAGACCGCTAAAAATCTGCAAAGACATTTTTCCGCCACGCAGAACATTCAGTTCCACATCGCAGGATAAATCTTTTTTATTGATGCTGATGATTTTAAAATAATCTTCCCGGGCAGTTGCAATCTGCTCTTCGTTATAGCCCAAGACATCAATTTTTTTGACAAGATTTCTCTGACATGCTTCGTAACTTGAAAGACGGTAAAGTTCATTTGCAGGATTTTTTCCAGGTGTTGCAGAATATCCCACGCTAAAAAGAGGATGAAGAGTACGCATAGCACGGCGGGCAACATCTGTCTGATAATTCTGAACTTCATCAAGAATTAAAATCGGTTTTGTTTCCTGAATAAAATGGATTGGAAGCTTTCCGCCACGGATTTTTTCTGTAGTCTTGTAAATGACATTTGCAGCCTTGTTAAAAGAATCCACAGTCATCAGTAAAATTTCAAGGCTGGTAGATGTTGCAAAATTTTTACAGACAGTTACGTTTCCGTCGTACTGCATAATCTGATGGGGCACAGTTCCAGAAGGAAAAAGAGTTTCAAAATGTTCTTTTGTTGCGTTAAAAGTAGAAACAGCCCCTTCGTAAATTGCCACAGAAGGAACAACTACAATGAATTTCTTAAATCCATATTTTTGATTTAAAGCATAGATTGTGCGGAGATAAACATAAGTTTTGCCGGTTCCAGTTTCCATGTTGATAGTAAATTCCGGGTAGCGCCAGTATTCAGAAGCATAAATATTTCCGGTTAAAGTGTCGCCGTCATTAAAATCGCCATCTTCCCAATCAGCCTTTATTTGAAGATTAGTTGCAGAATCGGCATTGTTTGTTTTGCGGATTTCATTCAGATTTTCCAAAAGAGATGTTTCGTTAAGTTCAAAAAGTTCATCAGCATTGGCAATGGCGTCAGAATCTTCAGAACCTGAACTAAGGGCAAAATCCCTGTCATTATTTCCAAGTTCTTCACGGCTTAAACCTTCAAAAAGATTTACCACAGAATCCACAGCCTTTAACTGATAATCCTGATTAGAATCAAATTTTATTTTTACGGTTGCAAATTTAGAATTGATAATTGATGATTGATTATTGATAATTGGATTATTTTCCATAGTTATTTTGTTTCCTTTGTAGTTTTCACAATCGAAGACAGAATTTTGATGATTTCTATATTTTCTTCATACAGATTTTTTATCTGCTCTTCATTTACAATTTCGCTTTCCTGCAAAAGCTCAAACCAATATGCAGTTTCATCCGCTTCTTTTAAGGCAATATTCATCTTACTTATAAAATCTGCCCTGCTCTGAGCATTTTTGCTTTCCCTAACATTAGCCCCAATACTCGTGCCACTTCTTAATATCTGCTTTGACAAAACAAATTCTTTTTTTTCATCACAAAGATATTTATAAAACTTAATGATTCTAACGGCAAAAGCCTTGGACTTACCCTGAATAATATTCCCCATTGCAAATTCTCCATTATCAATTCTGAATTCTCCATTATCAATTAAATCGTTTCAATTCTTCCCTTGTCGCTCAATCTTGCGTAACTTGAATCGTCGATTGCACTGTCAAGGCAGATGAACTTTTCGCCTTCGCCTAAGGTAAGTGATTTGATTGTTTCTTCTTCTATGTGAGTGTCAAGGCAGACGTAAAGAATTGTGGAGCGTCTGACTGCATCAAAAGAATCTGTGATTTTATAGACTGTGTTTTTTGATATGGAAGAAAGTTTTTCTTTTGTACAGTCGAGTGCAAAACCTTCCCGCAAGATGATTTGAGTAATTACATTTTCTGCCTTCCAGCCGTCTACAAGCGGAACTAAAGAGCCTTCAAGTTCTTTAAAGAGTGTGTCTTTTGCTGCCTCGTCCTGGCCCTGAACCGGCGTGTAGGATCTGAAGTTGGATTTTGTAAGGCGGTAGACTTTGAAACCCACATCCAATTTAGAATTGACAGTTGAGAGTTGAGAATTTTTAGTTGATGATTCTTCTGCGAAGAGGTTGTTTTCTTCATTGTCAATTGCTGATTTTCCATTCTTACTTGCTGATTTTGCATTTTCAATTATCAATTTACCCGCACGGCGGATACGTTCTTTACCGATTTCGCAGATGTTTTTGTAGCCGGCTTTAAATGCTTCGGAAGACTCTTCTGTAAGATGAGGTAACTGCACCATGATGAATTTGCGGTTGCCTTTGTCCTGGGCGTTGAGCTGCATTACAGCGTGAGCGGTAGTGGCAGAACCGGAAAAGAAGTCTAGGATGATGGAATTTTTGTCATAATGAGTTATCATCTGTAACATTCTTTCTATTATTTCTAGAGGCTTTGGAGTATCAAATGTTGTGTTCTCCATTAATGTTTTAAGATTTGCAGTTGCACTTGAATTTAATCCAACATCATCCCACCAAGTTGTAGTAGTCCGACGTGTCTGTTCTGCAGTTGATTTATAATATTTTTGTGCAAGCGAATTTCCTTTTTTTACAACAAGCCCTTTATCAAATTTTTCTTGCATTGTTTCCTTAGAAAATCTCCAATAACCTGTAATTCCTTGAAATTCATAATATGGATTTCCTTTCTTAGCCCCACCAGGGCCATCTACAGGAACAAATCTATACCCCCCCCTTCCGTCATTATCGTCTAAATTAAAACCATCCAAATTCGGATCTAAACCTATTAATTTTCTATTTTCTTCAACTTTCTGTAAATCTTTTGCATAAAAAAGAATAAAATTGTGATTGGGCGATATAACTTTATCATTAGAAATTGATGCTCGTGACTTTACGCAAATACAATTTACAAAATTCTCCTCCCCAAACACATCATCACAAAGCAATTTTAAATTTGCCTGTTCGTTGTCATCAATAGAAATAAAAATTACGCCGTCTTCCGTCAAAAGTTCTCTTGCTAACTGCAGTCTTGGGTACATCATGTTCAGCCAGTTGGTATGGAAGGCGCCGCTGCTTTTGGGGTTGCTGGTTTGTTTTTTGCCGCTTTCGTCTGCCTGGCCGGTCATTTTTAAATATTCTTCTACAGGCATCTTGTAGTCGTCGGGATAAATAAAATCGCTTCCGGTGTTGTAGGGCGGGTCTATGTAAATCATCTTTATGCGGCTCTTGTAGCTCTTTTTTAAAATGCGCAGCACTTCAAGGTTGTCGCCTTCTATGTAAAGGTTGTGGGTATTTTCTTCGTCTACGCCGTCACCTGCCGCCTGTTCGAGAGTGCCTTCGGCTTCTTTTCGGGCAAGCTGTTTGGCATTACGCTTTCCAGGCCAGTAAAGTCCGTAGTAGCCGGGCGTTTTGTCCTGTCCTTCGGGTAAATCACTCGTATTTGTGGCGTCCTTAAAGGCGTCTAAATTTATCTTTCCGTCGCTAAAAATTTCCGGGTAAAGCTTTTTTAAGGCTTCCAGTCTTTCGTCTTTTTCTTGTGTACTCTTAATAAAAGAATTGTGTTCGCTCATAGTTTTATTTCCTTATATTTTATTTTTCAGTAATTTTGTCTGCTCTGCAAGTTCCGGGCATTTATTCGGCAAAGGAAGTTTTGAATTACTGTCCAGACAGATTTTTTCAATCATTCCAACTCCTAAATTCTCCATTTTCAACGCTCAATTATCAATTTTACATTCTCAATTCTCAATTATCAGTCAGATTTCCATTCACAAAATCATCCTGATCTTCAGCCCTGGCACACATATATTTAAACATATTATTTTTGTTTGCACCCTTGCTTACTTTTATGTATTCAGCATAACTTTTGCAGCTGTAACGCACATCGCAGTTTCGGCACACATGAACGGCAAATGGACTTTTCATTCCAGCCGGAACATTCAGCAATGTATTAAGGTCGGGAGCTTTAAAATCGCTGTTCTCGATATGTTCTACAACTTCACCAAAGTTATTTATCATATCAGCAACTTCTTCTTCGCTGTAGCCGATTGGAATAACAGGTTCCCAGTTCTTAACCTCGCGGTCAATTAATTCCGGTTTACCCATTTCTATGGCTTTTTCAAGTTTGTATGGAAGCGGTGTCGAAATTATTGCTGTGTTGTCCAGTTCATTTCCCTGTAAATTCTTCCAGATAAAAGCATAAATAAAGAGCTGCTCCTTATATGGAGTAAAATTTGCCTTAATCCGCTCCCGGTCATGAGTTTTTAAATCATACAGCCAGATTCCATCCTTTTCCTGTACAATATCTACAACACCTTCCAGCGTGTAGGGAATTTTTTCTTTTGGGGTTTTCTGTTCAGGAAGACTCAGTTTTACTTCACTTCGTGTAATGCGTTCAATCAAAGCCCGGTTTTTCTTCCAGTAATAAAGTACCTGCTGAAAAGCCTTTTCTTTCATATAAGCATCAATTGCGTGTCCAGAAGAATCTTTTAAATACTGAAAATTTTCTTCAAAAAAATCACGGAGTTTTAATTCAATTTCATCATCTGTAAATTCTGCCATTACCGCTTAACTCCTTTTAAAAAATTCTGTAAATCTTCAATACTCTGATGAACAAGACTTCCAAAAAACATTGTCTGACTTCTTGAAGGAACAAAATTATATTTATGGAATGACATATAACTTCTAGGGCAGTTTTTATATGGAAGATAATCGCCTGTGTATGTATAAACATGTGCCAGCATTTCGCTCTTGTCTTCGCCTTCCGGCAAGTCTTCAATTTTTAACTGACTGCAGTCTGCATACTGATTTTCTGTAAAAAGCTGACTTAAAGCGTGGTATGTACTCTGCCCCTGTCCTTTAAACTGTGCCATCACCAGAAGATTTTTTGCACGGCTCAATGCTACATAGAACATTCGCATAGTATCGTATTCATCTATCATATCAAGCGGTTCAAGCATTTCAGGTAATTTGTTCTGTTCCAAAAGCATTTTGCGCACAAGCACATCAAGCGGACGGGCCTGCTTTGTGTTATGGCGGCAGCTTGCTAGAATGACAACAGGAAATTCAAGCCCCTTTGACTGATGCACAGTAAGGAACGGAACACAGCCTTTTGGGAAAGGATCATCAGCATCTTCATATTCTGTTTCGCCCAAACGGTAAAGCGTGTAAAAATAAGACATAAAAAACTGCTTTTCCATGGCGTTTTCCTTGAAATTTTTACCGGAAATAATCGCGCCTTTTTGTTCCATATATTTTGAAAGATAATTTGTAATCAAACCAAAATTATAGAGAGCAGAATCTTCTTCTCCCCGTTCAGCCTTATCATATTTTTTTGTAAACCAGTTGAATGTATTCAACTGATAGAACAAGTCGAGTAAAGTCCAGTCCAATGAGGTTACACGGCTTAAAACATAGGCAACTGTCAAAGGTTTCCCCTCGTTATTCCTCTTAGTAAGGAATTCATTTAGATTTTTACCTAAAAGAACTCTCTTAACTGATTCAGCCAGTTTAGGAACAGAAGCAAGAACCCTTGTTGTCTGCGAATATGCATTGTTTGTAAAAGGAATTTGTTTTTCATCACAGTAATTTGCCATAAGACAATAATTGTGCTTTGAAAATTCAATCTCTGTCCATTTTTCGATGATGAAGTCTTCAAGATTTTTGTCTTCATCTATAACTTCATCTGCTTTAGTAATTGCCGCCTGCAGCCACAAATGAAAATTCTTCATTCCTTGGCCGCGGGCATTTTCTAGCTTTGGTTTGACTTTAAAAATTTTTGCAAAAATCCCCAGGGTAACAAAAAATTCTTCTGTATTCAAAATATTGTTAGCACGAGGAGCGTAAAAAGGAATTTCTGCTTCTGTAAAAGCCTCTTCAAATTCTTTTTCCGCCGCCGCAGTTAAAGATGGGAAAAGTAACGCACACTGATTGTAATCAGAAATTTTTCCGGCATCCTTTAACTTTTTAATCAACTCTACAATATTCTTTGTAACATCAGTTTTCTTACCAGATTCCAAAATTACGGAAGTCTTTGAATCTGTACTGTGCGCAATAATATTCTTGTTTGTAATTCTGTAATTCTGTTTTGGATTTTTAGGATTTGACCAATTAACGCCATCAATAAATTGAGTATATGTATCTACAATCTGTTTTCTTGAACGATAGTTTATATTCAAGTCGATTCTTGCGGGACGAACACCAATTTCTTTTTCACAGATATTTTCAAAATCAACAAGATTTTCTACCGTAGCACCACGGAAGCGATAAAGAGCCTGGTCATCATCACCTACTACACAAATATTTTTATTTCCAAGTGCAAGCTGCATGTAGATTTTTTTCTGGATTGTGTTTGTGTCCTGATATTCATCAACAATTACATGTTTAAAAACTGAGCCGGAGAACATATTTTGTGTAATATAAGAATAAGCTCTCTGCTGCAGGCAGGAGAAATCAACTTTATCTGAATATTCACCACGAAGCAATTCTCGATATTTAACAGCCATTTTGAACAGCGATGATTCTACATCTGATGCAGTATCAAGTTTTATATCTTTATCTGCAAAATCTTCTTCGCTCATACGGTTAAAGAATGAAATGCAGTTTTTTACGGTATTTGTTTTAGATCCCTTTTCTCTGCGTTCCCCAAACCATTCATTTATCTGATGATAAGCATCTGTTTTTTTAGCTAAATCAAAGCCGCCGGCTTCTAAAAGAGCATCCCAGTTTTTGTTATTTGCTACAAAAAAATGCTGATCAAGTTCATCCATAATCACAGGACGACGGCTTCTTGCCATTTCCTGTGTAAAACGACGATCGGTCAAAAGCTTCTGACAAAGAGAGTGCAAAGTTCCCACATACATTTCTGCAATGTCATATGGTTTATGAGTATATTTTGATGCAATTGAAAGTAATCCCTGCAGTCCTTCCTTTAGCTGCAATGCTGCTTTTTCTGTAAAAGTTGCAAGAAATATTTCGTTTGGCTGTACATCATGGAAAACTATAAGATTCAAAGTTCTCCATAGAAGTACACGAGTCTTTCCAGAACCAGGACCTGCTGTTAGAAACAATGGTCCTTTAATATGTGTAATTGCATCATACTGGGCTTCGTTTGGTACAAAGCCCTTTTCGTTAAATAACTGCTTTAAGATTTCGTTTGTATCTGTCATTTTTGTAAACTCACCAAATATTGATTACTCTGTTTTTTCAAAAACAACAGTTTCTTTTTCCATATTTACGCTGACTGTTTCGTAGCCAACAGAAAGCCAGCTAAGTGCTATGGAATGAGTAGTTGTATTTGCCCAAAAAGGACGATGATTACGGGCAGAATCAGGAAGTTTAAATTGCAAAATCTTTTCGATTTCTGTGAATGTTAAAGTTACAGACTTTTGATTGGAATTAGTAAGATACTCACTTAAAAAACGGTATTTTCTGCTGCCTTTAGAAGACTCTCCTTCCTGCAATGCAGTGTTTTCTTTCTCAAGAGCAGTTACCCTGTCTTCCAATATCGAAATACGCTCAACCATATTGAGCATCAGTTTCTCATATTCCATCATAAACCTCTGTTATTCTAGTATAGTACAGTACTTATGACAGTCAAGTTTTGTTTATGACTTTTTATGACTTTACTCTGGAAGCTGTTTACTCAGAATGTGAAAAACCTGTATCTAAAACTGGCATTTTTTGAATCTAATTTATTGACTTAAGTTCATGCTATCGCGTCTTAGAAGCTTAGCACATTCGTTCTTGCCGGAAATTTCAGTCTTCTTATCATTCTCTTTCGCCCATTCCTGCAGTAATG
The DNA here is from genome assembly GCA_963601995.1 of bacterium. GTDB lineage: Bacteria > Spirochaetota > Spirochaetia > Treponematales > Treponemataceae > Treponema_D. Next base: position 17,926 of record CAVCIJ010000148.1, read on the forward strand.
ATTGCGGTATACTTCGCATAGCTAATGCGTTAGGCATGCGGAGGGCTTTAGTTGCCTGAAAGGCAATGAGCGCTAGCGAACCCGTAGCTCGCCGGCGGCAGCTTTGCTGCCGAAACGCCCAAATTTTAGCCAGGCTCTTTATATTTTACTGTATTGTTTTCAAAATACACGCTGCCACCAGTTTTTACATAGCTGTATGAAAATTTACTTTAATCGCTCGATTGCAAAGTGTATGTCCCTATATTAGCATCAGTAGAGCCGGAAACAACGCTTACTCCATCTACTAAATCTCCAACTTGAATGCACAGAGTCTTGTAAGAACTTGAACTACTGCTTACATAATAAGGATTTTTAGTATAATCAAGCGAACCTGATACAAAAAGGCATGTGCCAGCATTACTACTAATATAATTTTGAGTATCGGTTTTACTGCAGACGTTTCCAGATACATAAACTAGTGAATTGTCTGTATAACGAATTGCACCAGAACCTTCATTTCCTTCAAAATAACCACTTGTCATAATAAGACTGCTTACCTTGTAATTGCCTTTAATATAAACAGCACAGTTTTTATTATTTGTGATTTTACCGCCGTTTATAGAAGTATTGCCATTTTCTATGATTTGAGTGTCTTTTATGACGAGTTTTTTAAGAGTTGTACCGCTAGAGTTCATTGCGTTTCGTAAATGAATTCCTCCACAGTCGCTTGCAGTTGTACTACTGCTATCTGTTGAATTTTTTTGTATAAGACAGGACTTTAGACTTACATTTGCATCTAACGCCTTAATGCCGCTTGCTTTGTTATTGCTTACAGTAGAATTTGTAAGTCTGATTTCGCTTTCTGAACTTGCATTAATTCCGTTTACTCCAAAATTGGAAATCTTTGTATTTTGTAAATTAAGACTTCCTTTAGTAGAATTAATTCCCGAAGCAGCACATTTTTTCCATCAAAAAAGCAATTTTTTAAGGTAAGATTTCCACCGCTATTCATTATGACAAATTGCTCTACATTGGTAGAAGCCGAAGAACCAAAGCTGTTTATTTCGTTTCCGTCTATTACAGCCCGGCTGTAAGATAAATCAGATGAGCCGGCTGCAGAACCGCTGCTTCCATCTGTAATGGAAAGATATGCTTTTGGTTCAATAGTATTGTACTTGTCATAACACCATTCCCATACATTTCCGCTCATATCATATAAGCCGTAGGCGTTAAATTTCTTTTGTTTTACTTCGTGCGTTTTGCTGTTTGAATTTTCATTATACCAGGCAACTTCTCCTACAGTGTCGCTACCGGCATAAGTATAATTTTCTTTGCCACGTGCAGCCCATTCCCATTCAGCTTCTGTTGGCAGACGATAGCCGTTTGCACTAAAGTCACATATTATGGCATTCCATGTTTCATTGTCTGCTGACGGTATTTGTGAATAATCATAATCCAACGAAGTATTACTAAGAGACTCAGACGTATAGCAGAGTGTCAGTCCTTCTTTTACAGAAAGTTTATTGCAGTAAACTATTGCATGATACCAGTTCACATTGTTTACAGGATTGTTGCCGGCTTCTCCGTTTGTATCCTTACTACCTGGATTTACTCCCATTACACTTTCAAATTCATCCTGCGTTACTTCGTGGTCACACATATAAAATGAATCAATTGTAAAGGAGTGCCCGCTTATAAATACATTAGAACCTGGAGTCCAGCTTTCTGTGCCATAAATTGTAACACCCGGAATTTCTACAAAACCTTTAGAAGCAGGTCCTATGTTCAAAGTCTTTGTAAGTTCATAAATTAAGCCTGAAATTTTTACTTTTGCACAAAGTTGATAAATTCCCTCAGGAAGCCATGACGGAAGAACTGCCGTTTTTACAGAAGAATTTTCGCTTGAAGTCTGTAAAGTTAAGGTTTTTATTTTCTGATTATTCTGATAAAGTTCAAGACTTTCTAAACCTGGTGTAACAGATTCTGTTAAAGCAGTATCAGCATTTTGAGCCGTTAATTTTATACCAATGTTCTTAAGATAAGTTTCAAAAAGCACGCCAGGCAGAACAACGTCATTTGTTTCCGTATTGTAATATTCAAAATCTAAAATATATTCGGAAGGAGTTTTTAAAGTCACATTATCTGTAAGACCTGCATACTGCAAAAGCCCAAAAATACAAGCTTCTTCACTATCATTTGATTTTGGCATAAGGCAGAGAGATGGAAGCGAAAATGAACTTAGCGTAGTTTCGTATGCAACATCATAATGACTTTCAAAAATGACTTGAAATTCCAAGCCGCGTAAAAACAAGGATAATCGCAATCGAAAGAAAGAAAACAACGCCCGTAAGAAAAATATTGTTTTTTAACGTTGTATAAACGCCTTCCATCACATTATTTACAGGAACTGTTGTCAAAACCACAATGTCGCCGTAAGAAAGTTTCTGGAACGCACCAAAATAATTTACAAGTTTTCCGTCTTCTTCCATAGTGAACGGAATCTGACGGCTTTCTGCATTAGTTTCGTTGTCCTGCCTCAGTGCCATAACAAGCGGATTGTTCTTAAAACTTTCGCCCATAAGAATTCTTGAAGAATCAGGGTGACACAAAAGCTCATCTGAATCGTTTATAATAAAAGTTGTGTTTGCTGAAGATGTTCCCAAAATATAGAAATACTTTCTATTGAAAAAGTGATTATGCAAGTTTCGTCCAATCCGTTTTCTTTCCACGAAAAAAGAAGTGCCATCGCAGCCATATTAAAATAAGGCGAAGCGTTCAACGCAATTGTTTCTCCGGCACAGGAACGCTCGATTGCAATTTCATTTGCCGAAAAAAACTCATCAAGAGCCGAAACATCTGTTTCATTGGAAATAAAAAAGCGGTTACTTATAATAGAAGATTTTGATTTTCCTAAACTACGCGGAGCCCCCGTAATATTGATGGACGTTATATCAGGATTGCGTTCAAAAAAGAATGTTTCCGCCTGCCGCGAAAGAGCAGCTTTTCTTCCGCCCTGAACAACATTAAGCAAATCCAGAAGTTAAAAAACATTTGAGCGGATTGTAGAGATTTTATCTTCTACCGTGCCGGCAGAACGCGAATTAATTGTAAGATTATTGTTTTCGGCAGTAATCCGAACATCCTGCCCTATAAAATGACTGTTTAAGAAAGTAACAGAGCCAAGCGAAACCAAAACAATGATTCCAATAATAAGTGAAAGTTTTACACCCAGCGGGAATTTTACATGTGATTTTACAGAATTTTTCTTTTTTAGCATAAATCTTTTTTAATTGCGTGAATATGACTGAAATCAAAAAAGTTCGTGCAGCAAAATCCAGTTGTTTTCTCATTAAAAAGTCAAGCAAAAAATATCAGTCTTAGGATTAACTAAGCACATTTATAATAAATAACAACGTGCAGCAGATAATAAAGGTGTACGCTGCAAATCTTTATCTTATACTCCTCTAAAAACTCCCGAAAACAGTCCCAAACAGTTTAATTATAATGCAAGAAAGCGAAAAAAAATGCGGATTCTCACAAAAAGAATCCGCTTACATTAAAAAAAATGGCTGCTAATAAGTTTACTTCATCATATTATTCAGAATGACTTTAGTTTTTGGACAGCCACTTTTACATATTTTACTTTCGCTTCAAATATTTGATTGAATCAAGTGCAACTGCCGCAATAATAATCAAACCTTTGAAAACAAACTGCAAGTTCGTATCAATGTGAAGGAATGTAAGGCAGTAAGTAAGACTTGTAAAAATTACAACACCAATTGCTGCACCGCCAATTTTTCCGATTCCGCCATTAAACGAAATTCCACCTACAACACACGCCGCAATTGCATCCATTTCGTAAC
>CAVCIJ010000149.1:0-10069 GCA_963601995.1 bacterium
ATACATTTCAACTGATCAGGAAGGCGGAATTGTAAATCGTCTTTATCCGCTTACAACGTATTTGCCTTCAAACAAAAAAGTCGCTCAGGTTTTAAGCCCTCAGGATGCAATGAAATTTTATGAATTTCAGGCTGAACAAATGAATCTTCTTGGCTTTAATATGAATCTTGCTCCAGTTTGCGAAAGTCTTCTTCCTTCAAATTCTGAAGTTTTAGGAACTCGTTCTTACGGCAGCACGGAAAAGGCTGTTGTTTATTCAAGTTTGGCTGTAAAAGCTTACGAAAGCAAAAAAATTGCCGCCGTTTTAAAGCATTTCCCAGGAAACTCAAATGTTGATCCTCATTCATCTCTTCCAGAAATTTCGGCAAGTCCTCTTGAAGCCCAGAAATTTTATCTTATGCCATTTTCTATGATTCTGCTTTCAAATCCACAGGCAGTTTTAATGAGTCACGCAAAAACATCTTTTCTTGATCCGAATGTACCGTCATGTTTTAGCAGCGAATGGATTGAAAATGTTTTAAGAAAAAAAATGAATTTTAAGGGACTTGTAATAAGCGATGATATTTTTATGGCAGCGCTTGCAAAAAACGGATTCAGTCCCGAAACTGCTGCAATAAAGGCTGTTGAAGCCGGCGTAAATGTGATTATGCTGAGTGAAAAAACTTATGCGCATTCAGCTGGAAATTTGATTTTGTTTGCTGAAAAAAATTCCGGGTTTAAAAGCAGACTTCATGATTCAGTAAAAAAAGTAATAAAATTTAAACTTGACTATGGAATTTTGTCATTGCAAAAAGATACTGATGGAAGTTATTTTATAAAAAATCCGGAACCTGCTCAAAATGTAGACGAACGTCTTGAAAAATTTTTTAGCGCAAAATCTAAGGCTGACAGTTTTTATACTGAACATTTTATTTCTAAAAGAGGTTAAAAAATGAAGCAGTCTCAAAAAGCGCAAAAACTGATTGGAAAGTTCGGTTTTGAATCATATTATTCTGAAATTTTTAAAGATGAATGGAATGAATTAGAACTTGCTATTCAAAAAGAAAACGTTTATTTAAAATTCCAGTTTGAAGATTTTTCGCCATATTTTCTTGATCCTGCAAGTGTTTGTGCTGCTCTTACGCTTCCTCTAAAAAACGAACAGATTTCAGATTCTTCAGCAAATAAAATTCTTGATATGTGCGCGGCTCCCGGCGGAAAAACTTTGGTTCTTTCATCAAATTTGCAGGAAAATCAAAGTCTTTTTTCAAACGAAAGGTCTTCTTCCCGCAAGGCTCGTCTTGAAAAGGTCTGTGAGTCTTCTGTTCCACAAAAAATTCTTGAGAAAATAAAAATAACTTGCAGCGATTCAGCCACATGGTGTCGTAAGGAAACTGAAGCTTACTCTTCAATTCTTCTTGACGCTCCCTGTTCAAGCGAAAGACACGTTTTTTCTGATTCCAAATATTTAAATGAATGGACTCCGTCACGTATAAAAAGTCTTTGTGTAGAGCAGTGGGCACTCATTTCTTCGGCATGGCGTCTTCTTGTACCCGGAGGATTTCTTTTGTATTCAACTTGCGCCCTTTCTCCAGGTGAAAATGATGAAATAATTGCGCGTCTTTTAAAGAAATTTGACGGAGTAAAAGTTTTTTCTTTTAGCGAATGTAAAGCTTTTTTTGAAGAAAATTTAAATTCTTCTAAGGCAGTTTTTTCTTTTCCAGAATCTGATTTTGAAAAATTTGAATCACAAAATTGTCAAAAAAATTTCTTGCAAGGCATAAGTTCTGCACAAAATTTTCTAAAAAAAATTTATTCAAGTTCTGTAAAAACTTCTTTGGGATTTCATATTCTTCCACACAAAGCATTTGGCTGCGGTCCGATTTTTTTCACTTTATTGCAAAAAACAAAAAGTCTAAACTTGTAAAATAGATAGTAGTGAATTAAAATATTACTGAAAGTTTTTACCTTAAAAAATCGTTGCCTGCTAGTGAAAATATTGCAAAAATCAACTTGAACAACTTTTATTTACAGGTGCTTCATTTAAAGTTTAAGTTTATTTTTTAGTTTTAAAAATAATTTTTATTGAGGATAAAATGGATTACGAAAGTAAACAGCATCAGTTAAGCGAACTTGAAGAGCAGTTAAAAGATATCAAGGATGTTGATGTGCTTCTTGAACATATTCTTATCGGTGCCAGAAAATTTGTGAATGCGGATGCAGGTTCCATTTATGAATTTGATGCGCACTCAAATCTTCTTTCAATTCGCTACAGCCAGAATGACACTATGTTAAAGCGGCTTAAACCTGGCGAAAAACTTCCGTATACTTCATTTTCTATGCGTCCTACAGCCCAGTCAATTGCCGGCTACTGCATTATTTCAAAAAAAGTTTTAAATATTGCTGATGTTTATAATCTTCCTGAATATCTTGATTCAGCACAAACTATAAAACGTCCGTACAGTTTTAATCCTGATAACGACTCAAAAAACAATTACCGCACAATTTCTATGCTGACTCTTCCATTAATGAAAGTTACTGGAGAAGTTCTCGGTGTTTTGCAGATTATCAATCCGATTGATAAAGAAAGCGGAAAAGTAGTTCCTTTTGATAATGATTCTGAATTTTGGGAAAATCAACTTGCTGGCAAAGTTACTTCAATTCTTTCAGAAAGTTATTCTACCCGCGAATGGATTAACCGCCTTTTAAAACTTGCTGAACTTCGTGATCCTCGCGAAACAGGTGCTCACGTAGACAGAGTTTCAAAATTTTCTGTGGAAATATATGACCGCTATGCTGCGAATAAAGGAATTCCCATAAAACAGCAGGAAAAATTCCGCGATTATATTTCTCTTGCAGCAAGATGCCATGACGTTGGAAAGGTTGGAATTTCAGATAAGATCTTAAAAAAAGAGGGTATTCTTGAGCAGGATGAGCGAGATATTATGAAAGGACACACTTGCATTGGAGCGCAGGTTTTTAGTCCGCAAAAAAATGAACTTGACGTTATGTGCAAAAATATTTGTCTTCATCACCATGACAGATGGGACGGCGGTTCTCAAGGTTATCCTGGAAATTTTGATTATATGAAATATGTTCCAAACACAAAAATGCCGCACGAAATCGAACAAGAGTTAAAAGGTAATAATATTTCTCTTGAAGCAAGAATAGTTGCTCTTGCAGATGTTTATGATGCTTTGCGGCACAGACGTTGTTATAAAGATGAATGGTCTGCTGAAAAAACCTTTGATGAAATTATGAAACAAAAAGGTCATCAGTTTGATCCTGAACTTGTAGATGCCTTTTTTCAAATAAAAGATCGTCTTGAAGCTATAAATCGTGCAATTACATAAAAAAATCTATTTGCAAAGTTTTTCTAAAACTCTGTCTAGACATTTTGAAAATTCTAAAGCCTCTTTTTTGCCGTAAGTGTTAAATTTTTTTCCCAAATTTACTCCAGCCTGAGAGAGCATTAAGCTGAGATTTCTTTCGGCAAGCATTGTTTCGCATAATTCAGTTGTAAATTCTTTTCCGCGGTCATTTATTGTGCAAATTCCTTTTTTTACAAGGCGGTCGGCGAGTGGAATGTCACGGGTTGCAACTAAATCTCCTTTTTTTACATTTTCGTAAATGTAGTTGTCTGCTGAATCCAAAGATTTTTCACAGATACGCATTGAAAAAAGTTCGCATTTTATAGAAAAAGGAATATTACGATTTCCAACATAAATTACATTTAGATTCAGGCGGACTGCTGTTTTTAAAATTATGTCCCGTGCCAAAAGTGGAAATGAATCTGCGTCAACCCAAATTGCTATTTTTTCCATTACAGAACCTTGTCTAGTGATTTTATGATTTCATCTGTTATTTTTTCAGCTTGATTTTGTTTGTCAGTTTTTAGTTTTTGTTCAAGTTCAGCATTTTTTTTCTTTTCATTATAAAGTTCATCTACAAGTGCAATGCCAGAAAGTATGCTGATTTTTAGGGGATCTTTGATTTTTCCTGAATTTTGAAAGGTTTTAGTAATTTGGCTGTAGTAATCTAAAAGCCTGGTAAGATATTCTGAGTCTTCCTGCGCTGAAACACTAAAATTTGCGCCAAGCAAGTTTACTTTTAGTTTTCCCATCGCTTCCTCTAAAAAATTTCTAGATTTTTTGAATCTCCACTTGCGTCATCTATGCCAAAATCAATTTCCGGCTTTGGATTTTCACTTATATTGTCAGAAATTTGCTTTGCATCAGGATTTTTTTCAGATTCAGATTGCAGTTTTTTTTCATCATCAAAATTTTCTAAATCCGATTTTTCTTCATTGAGTGCAAAATCTAATAAATCTTTGTCTTCGTCAGAAGAAACTTCTGTTACATTAGAAGAACTAAAATTTTCATCAGCTTTTTGCTCAAGAATGTCTTTTTGAGGTTCAGGTAAATTTTCAGTTTCTGCAAAAATTTCACTTCTATTCTGAACATCTACTTCAAAAAAAGAATCCTTTTGCTCCGAAGAAATTTCCTGCTCTTCGTTTTTTTGATTTGCCTGTGTAGAAAGCACTGAATTTTCAACTGCATCAAGTTTATTCAGTGCATTTAAAATTCCAGCCTCAATCTTATCCTGCACAAGTTCAAGATTTGAAACCAACTCCGTTTTATTAGAAAGCGCATTTGTGAGCTCTGCGCATTTGCTACGCAAAGCATCGTTTTCTTTTTTTAGCTCTTGATTTTTTGTTTCAATAAGCTGAATTTTTTCAAGATTTTCATCTTTCCTATTTTCAGCATTCTTTAAGCATTCTTTTGATTCTTCAAGTTTTTTTTCAGAATCTTTAAGTTTTGCTTCTAGAAAAACAATTTTTTCAACAGCGGCTTCAACCTTTTTTTGTAACAGCAGAACTTGATCGAGGCTTATCATTTGTTTGCCTTTATTAAAAAATAAAATTAAGCGTTAAGTGCTTTTTTAGCAAGATCAACAACAGCTTTGAATGCTACAGGATCTTCAATAGCCATATTGCTCAATGCCTTGCGGTTAAGGTTTACACCTGCTTTTGTAAGACCATTGATAAATTTGCTGTAAGAAATTCCTTCTGCACGAACTGCCGCATTGATACGAGCAATCCAAAGCTGACGGTAATCACGCTTCTTGTTGCGGCGTCCTGAATATGCATGATCAAGAGCCTTTACAACAGCGTCTTTAGCCGGTTTATAGTTTGATTTTCTGTCGCCGTAAAAGCCTTTTGCAAGCTTTAAAATTTTTGCACGGCGGTTCTTGCGTTTTGTTCCATCTACTGCTCTAGACATTCTCTACTCCTTAAAAAATCAGCCGTAAGGCAGCATCTGCTTGCGTACTTTTGCTGCTGAATCTTCTGAAAGAATTCCTGCATGACGCAAATTCATCTTTCTTTTTGGTGATCTCTTTGTCAAAATATGACGAAGATTCATTTTCTTGTACTTTACTTTTCCAGTACCTGTTAAAGAATAGCGTTTTGCCGCTGATTTCTTTGTTTTCATTTTAGGCATAACTTTACCTCTTTTTAGTGTCGCTGCTCTGAACTTTCAGTTTTCTGGGCAGCTGCATTTTCTGCAGGTTTTGCTTTAGGCTTTGTAACTTTTGAACCTAAGGTCATTGACATAAATCTTCCTTCCATAGCGGCAGGTTTTTCAATTACATAAGATCCTTCAGTAAGCCTTTTTTCAACCTCTTTCAGGACATCGTATCCTAATTCAGTGTGGGCAAGTTCACGTCCGCGGAAACGAATCGTTACTTTTACCTTGTCGCCTTCATCAAGAAATTCCTGAACATGCTTAGCTTTCGTATCAAGATCGCCTGAGCCAATTTTTGGCTGCATACGAATTTCCTTGATTTTTAGTACTTTCTGATTTTTCTTGGAGTCGCGGAGTTTCTTCTCCTGTTCAAACCGATACTTTCCGAAATCTAATATTTTACATACTGGCGGGTTTGCATTTGGCGAAACTTCAACCAGGTCAAGGTCCTGCTCTCTAGCCATTTTTAATGCTTCAATTGTTGGAACAATTCCTCTCTGCTCTCCATTCCCATCAATGAGTCTGATTTCACGAACGCGTATCATTTCGTTTACGCGCAAACCTTTTATGTCTGCCAAATAAGTCCTCCTGTGTGTAAAACACTAATAGCATAGCGCATATTTTATCAAATTTCTTCTTTATTTGTCTAGTGTTTTTAAGTTTAGTCAAACTTTGTAAGAAATTTTTTTAGCATTTTTAATGATTTTTTTTCTAAAAGAAAATTACATATCCGTAAAAACTGGACGATATTCTTCGTTTTTCTTAAAATTTTCTTTTCTGTAAATAAGTATGCTTAAAAGACTAACTAAGAAAAATATGATTGCAATGAAAATTAAAAGAAAATTTGAAATTTTAAAGTACCAGATTGCATATTCTATTGCTGGAACAAAACTTGAAATTACAGCCAGCACTATAAAAAGAATTGCCGAAGGAGTTTTTTTGTTTTTAAAGTTTTTGAAACTTAGATTTAAAAGTTCCATAAAAATTAAAACTGCTGAAATAGCAAAAAGTGGAAGAATCATAATGCAGAAAAATGAAGTTTTTTCCCCATGCGAAATCACTTCGTAGGGAATAAAAACCGAATAAAATGAATAAAAAAGAGGAGAAATTGCTGATATTTTATACTGTGCACTGTCTTTTGAAAAAATTATGAAAATTACTGTGCAAATTGCCATAGGAATAAATTCTTTGTGCATAAAAAAAATTGCCGCTGTGCTGAAAAAGCTTGCAGTGTTAAGTTTTGAATTGAAAATAAAAAATTCTTTTATCGTAATGTAGAAAAGTCCTATTAAGAATCCAAATAAAACTGGCGGAATAAAACTTTTTTTATTTTCAAAGTGATTGTCTGTGATGCAGTAAAAAACTAAGAATGCTGGAACTGCCAAAAATAAAAATGCGAACATAATAGTAGAATTCTATCATTTTGCTGCAGATTTAGGAAGTAGGAAAATAGATGCAAAAAGTTATAAAAAAATCCGCACTCTAAAAAAATAGAATGCGGACTTTGTTTTACAGAAACTTCTGCACTAAAAAAGCAAAAAATTACTTATTTGCAGTCGTCAGCGTGTCCTGCTGAACCGAATACGTGAACATTTTTGTCCATGTACATTTTCTTGAGTTCTTCGCGTGCAGGACCAAGATAAAGACGTGGATCGAATACATCTGGCTGTTCAGCGAAAATGCGACGAATTGCAGCTGTCATTGCAAGGCGTCCATCAGAGTCAACGTTGATTTTGCAAACTGCTGATTTTGCTGCTTTGCGAAGCTGCTCTTCTGGAATACCTACAGAATTAGGAATTTTTCCACCATATTTTTCAATTTCTTTTACATACTGCTGTGGAACTGAAGAAGAACCATGCAATACGATTGGGAAACCAGGAAGCTGCTTTTCAATAGCTTCAAGAACATCAAATGCAAGTGGAGGAGGAACCAAAGTTCCATCTTCGCGACGTGTACACTGTTCTGGAGTAAATTTACATCTTCCGTGAGAAGTTCCAATTGAAATTGCAAGGGAATCACAGCCAGTTTTTGAAGTAAAATCAATTACTTCCTCAGGTTTTGTATATTTTGATTCTTCAGCAGCAACATCATCTTCTACGCCGCCCAAAACTCCAAGTTCGGCTTCTACAGTAACATCATGCTCGTGAGCATATTCAACAACTTTCTTTGTAAGTGCAACGTTTTCGTCATAAGGAAGAGCAGAACCGTCGATCATTACAGAAGAGAATCCGTTGTCAATGCAGTCTTTTGCAACTTCAAAGTTAGGACCGTGATCAAGGTGAAGTGTAATAGGAATATCACAGCCAAGTTCATGTGCATATTCAACAGCACCGCGTGCCATATTGCGCAGAATGTATTTATCTGCATAAGCACGTGCTCCCTTTGAAACCTGGAGAATTACTGGTGACTTTGTTTCTACGCAAGCCTGAATAATAGCCTGCATCTGTTCCATGTTATTGAAGTTGTAAGCAGGAATAGCGAACTGTCCTTTCATTGCAGCTTCAAACATTTTTTTTGTGTTTACGAGACCAATCTCTTTGTAACTGAACATATTTACTCCTGAATCTATAAACATTTTCTGCAAAGATTTTTATAAGTATTTTCTAAGATGTTTAATAGATATCACAAAAAAGATAGTTTATTTGTCTATTAAATTCAAGACGCGTTTTTTTTCTTTTTATTCACTAAAAAAGATTAGGTTAAAATGTGATTTTTTCAAATGATTTGACAAATAAGGCTCTGCAAAATATAATCGGTTTGTTAATTTCTTTAAAAATAAAATTTAAAGATGTTGATAATTTTGTCCGATAGGTAAATAAGGAATTTTGTGAACTGACAGAATGCCATTCATTTTTGGCTTTTTCAGACCGCAATTTTCTATTATATTCAAGGAGATTTGAATGAAAAAGGCCGTAGTGTTTGGTAGCCTGATTCTTGCGTTTGCTTGCTGTATACCTGCAGTTGCTCAGCCTAGCGCAAGAGCAGTGGAAACAATAGTTATCGATAATTTCGATACTGACGCAGATTGGGATTGGGATGTGCAGGCCAGCCGTTTTGTTGCTGAGGGATACCCAATTGTAAGGAAGTTTGAGGGAATTCCTAATTCTCTTCGTCCTTACCATAAGGACAGCGATCCTACAGCGATGGTTCTTGGTGTAAAAACAGCTTTTAACCGCAAGGGAGATAACTGGTTTGAACTTTATCCTGTAAAAGGGGCAGAGCGTTACGAGCCGGAATTTGTAGGAACTGTTACTCAGATTGATTTTTGGGTTTGGGGTGCAAATTATAGTTATAATCTTGAGGTTTTTGTTCGTGATGCAGACGGTAGAGTTCATGTTCTTAAGGCTGGAAAACTTGATTTTGAAGGCTGGAGAAATGTTGTTATCAATGTTCCTGGTTATATCAAGCAGCATTCAAAAATCCGTTCGGGACGAAAAAATCTTAGTTTTGTAGGATTTAGAATTCGTTCAGATGCAAATGAAGCTGTAGATGATTATGTAATTTATTTTGACCAGCTTAAATATACAACAAATACTTTGGCTAATGTTTATGACGGATATGATTTGAGAAACGCTGATTTTGGCGATTCTAGCACTTCTGAAGGTTCAGTTCAGACTGTGGATCAGGGTAAATAATAAAAAGGCGGTTTAGTGATGAAAAAAATCGGTTTTATAGTTTTAGCATTGGTATTTTCTTCTGCGCTCTGTGTTTATGCGCAGTCAAGTGATACAACTGGAAATACAAGCATTACAGATCCTGATGCTTCAAATATTGGAAACGATAGCGCACGTCAGGCGTTGAGGGAAGTAAGTGTAGACCGCTTTGAGCGCGAGGGATTTTGGAATGTTCATATTTCTCCGGATTATGGAGTAATTTCAGGTCGTCTTTTTGACGGAAATCCTCTTGCAAAAGAGCCGCTTAATGACGCTGATAATAAGGAACACGAAGATTCAAAAGTTCTTGGTGTTAAAACTGAATTTTTCAGACGCGGAATTAACTCGTTTTATATTACAGCAGCTCGCCCTATTCCAATCGAAGGAATTACAAAAACAGTTTCTGTTTGGGCTTGCGGACGCAATATGGGACACCAGCTTTGGCTTTTAGTTCAGGATTACAACGGAAATAACTTTGAAATTTGGATGGGTTCCCTTGAATTTTCTGGCTGGAAAAAGATTACAGCAGCAATTCCTCCTTCAACAGATGGTGAGCATGGAATTGTTCAGCAGAGCGTTTACCATGGTGATAAACCAGGACTTCGTATTGTAGGATTCAGGGTTGACTGTAATCCAATGGAAGCAAGAGGAAGTTTCTATATGTATCTTGATGATCTTCGTGCTGTTACTGATCTTTATAATATGGAAAATAAAGACGCAGATGATATGATGGACAACTGGTAGTTTTACAGCTTATTTTTGAAGATGCCTTGCAGATTTTTTTTGCAGGGCATTTTTTTTTACATCAGAACGTAAAGTTTTGATCTTCCGCTTTTGCCTTCCTCTTTAATCAAATTTATTTTTTTATAAACCCAAAGAAGCAGCCGAATTTCCTGCATTGTTGTGTAAGGA
>CAVCIJ010000150.1:0-2784 GCA_963601995.1 bacterium
GTAAAGAGTTGAACCGCGTGCCATTGCACTTTTGTCGATCAAAGAATCAGGCATAACAGAACTTGCCGGGTCAGCAATGTGAATCCAAAGATATTTTCCGTCCCAGGCAACAGCATCATCAGGGTCAGTTGAATGTTCTCCGTCAATTGCATAACAAAGTCCCGGAACTTCAAGACGATCTTCATCAGGCGGAGAAGAAAGACACTCACTTGCTGACTGCATCGAAAGTCCCCAACGCACAGGATAAGGATTTCTTGTAATCTGCCAAATTCCCGTATCAAGCAAAAGTTTGTGTGCTCTCTCAGGACTTTCCTTAATTCCGGCATCGTGCAAAGTACGGCTTTTGTCAGTTTTTCCCAAAGCAAGTGCTTCCACATCAACCATATATTTTGAATCTTCCGGCAAAAGTTTGTGCTGTCTAAGGCGCGCAATAAACTCATTTCTGATTTCCGCCGCCCTTCCCTTTTCATCAGCCTTTTTTACAAGACCGTCAATTTCATCTTTTGGACGCGGACTAAAGCAGATTTTTCCTTCCATCTGTGCCTTTAAATTCTGCACAAAAAAAACAGTATTTTTCAAAGAAAAATATAAAGTCCACGCATTTTCACCGTTCACTTCTCCGTGAAAAAGCGAACACAAATCATCAAAACTTAAAATTTCATTTGCAGTAGACTCATCGCCCGTAAGCAGTTCCCAACATTCCTTAATCTCAAGGGCAATTTTGTTATCTTGAGTCAAATTGTAAAGATTTTCTTCCCTACAGCCGTATTTTTCGCAATCTTCAAGAATTTTTTCCAAAGCCAAAACAGGCCCTTCATTAAGCAAAAGAATATCCTTTGCCCTCACATTCAAACTTGAAAAAACCGCCTTTTTAGAAGAAGCTGCAGGCGAAGACAAAAATTTTATCTGATATTTTCCATTTGCATCGCTTCCAGTCACAAGCGCCACAGAATTTTTGTACAAAACCAAAGAATTATTTTGAATCATAGCACAATTTTACAGTATGAGCGTCAACAAAACAAGAAGCCCGTTTTTTATTTTTTTAATGATTTGGAGCAAATTTCACTTAAAAAGAAAAATTCATTACTCGCACAGGCTGTGCTCGTTAAAAAGATTTTTTTTTAAACCAGCTTTGCGCGGTTGCGGCATTCGCCTCCATTCTTCCGCTGCGCTACAGAACGCACTATCGTGCGCCGCTCCAATCTGGGCTAGGATTTTTATTCAGCTGCATTAATTCTAAGAATTTTATCTCTTGCTCTGCCAAATTTTCTTACCATAAATCCTAAAATCAATCCCACTAAAAAAGCCGCAATAATTGTTCCAAGTCCAACGCTTCCTAAACTTCTTAGCAAAACAAGGCATGTAACTGCGGAAATCAAAACCATTGAACAGTCAAAAATAATTTTTACCTTTGCAAATTCAATTTTTGTCACTTCAGAAATAACGCCCATACAGCCTTCACCAGCCAAAGGAATCAAATTTACAGGAACATAAAGAAAAATTCCAAAAGCAACAAAAAAACAGCTTAAAAGAGAAAGCAATAATCTTATAAAAAAATTTTCAGGATTCGGAAGAAAAGAAACAAGATAATTACAAAAAGTTGTAAACTTGCCAAAAATAATTCCCACAGGAATTTGAAGTAAAATTTGAAATCTGAATTTCTTTTTAAAAGTCAGAATCACAAACTGAATAAAAACAAGTGCAAGGTGAAAAATAATTGTTGCATTGCCCATTTCAATTCCCCAAACGCGTGTAATTGTATAAGGAATCGAACTTACCGGCGAAACTCCAAGATTAGACTTTACAGAAAGAGAAACCCCGATTGTCATAATAAAAAGTCCCAAAAAGTAAACAGGAATTCTTATTCTAAAATTTTTTGAATCTTTCATAGAGCGTCAATAATAATTATTCTGCTAAAAAAAATCAAAAAAAAAAACGCTGCACTCTGAAGATTTCTTCAAAATGCAGCGTTTGCAAAGTCAAATGAAAAACTCTAAAATTCTTTAAAGTTTCTAAAATAAAATCTACAAAAACTAAATTTTATTTATCTTTTGCAGCCTTTTTTGCAGCCTTTACAACTTTTTTCTGTTCAGCAGGATCAAGCTGAGTATTTACAAGAACCTTATCGTAGCCAATTTCGCCTGTAATAAGATTCTTGAGCCAAGGAGCATCAATTTTTTCACAGATGTTAAGTTCAGCGTCCAAGTCATCAGGATTTTTTACAAAGAACTTACACTTTGCCATTGTAGGCAAGAAGTTTACAGTTTCTCCAAGTTTGAATGACTCTTTTGCAGAAGCCTGAACACGTGCGATGATGTTCTGTCCCTTAGTTGCAAGGAACAAGTGTGTTTCGGCACCAAGAGGCTCTTTATTAGAAACTTTCATCTGCATATTATTTTCTGCAGCTGGAGTTTCAAGATATGTAAGATCTTCAGGACGTACACCAAAGTATACTTCTCTTCCAACATAATCTTTAAGAGCAGCCTGCTGATCTGCTGTAGGAACAAGTTCAAAAGAACCTTCATCAGCAATAATCTTGTCGCCGTCTTTTTTGATTGTTACAGTTAAGAAATTCATTGGCGGCGAACCAATAAATCCTGCAACAAATTTGTTAATTGGATGATTGTACAAGTACAATGGTTCTCCAATCTGCTGAACATGACCGTCTTTCATAACAACAATTTTTGTTCCCATTGTCATAGCTTCGATCTGATCGTGGGTAACGTAAATCATTGTAGCCTGAAGTCTCTGATGCAAAGCCGAAATTTCACCACGCATTGTAAC
>CAVCIJ010000151.1:0-21394 GCA_963601995.1 bacterium
GATTTTATCCGCAGAAATATGGGAATGGTCTTTCAGCATTTTAATCTTTTTCCTCATCTTACGGTTTTAAAAAATATTACGCTTGCACCGCTTACCTTAAAACTTATGAGTGAAAAGGAAGCCGATGAAAAGGCGATGTCGCTTTTAAAAAGAATTGGCCTTGATGATAAGGCTTTTTCTTATCCTTCGCAACTTTCTGGCGGACAAAAACAGCGCATTGCAATTGTGCGATCTCTTGCGATGAATCCTGATGTAATTTTGTTTGACGAACCGACTTCAGCCCTTGATCCTGAAATGGTAGGCGAGGTTCTTGCTTTGATGAAGGAACTTGCTGGCGAAGGAATGACAATGGTTGTTGTAACGCACGAAATGGGATTTGCTCGCGAAGTTGCAACCCGGGTTCTTTTTATGGACGAAGGAATTATTGCGGAGCAGGGCACTCCTCTTGAGATTTTTGAAAATCCTAAATCAGAAAGACTGCGGCAGTTTTTGAGAGCCGTTCTTTAGTTTTTTACTGATTTTTTTGAATTTGACTTGAGATAAAATCCTTTTTCAAAAAATTTGGTGTAAAAATGATTTTAAAAAAAAATAAATTTTTTAAACTTCCTCAGATTTTTCTTTTTTTTATTTTGTTTTTAGGTGTTTTATTTTCTTCCTGTTCCTCTAAAAAAACTGAAAATATTTTAAGTTTTAATTCGATGGACACTTTTATGACTGTGCGTTCTTTTGGGATTAATTCAAAGAAGGCAAATCTTGAAGTAAAAAATAGAATTCTGCAAATAGAAAAGCAAATTTCAAGCGAAGACGAAAATTCTGCTTTGTGGCAAATAAATCATTCTGAAAAATTTCCTGCAAAGATGAGTATGGATTTACAAAAAATTGCTGTTTTTTCAAAAAAAATGGCTGAAAAAACAAACGGTGCTTTTAATCCGTGTCTTTATCCGCTTAAGGAAGCGTGGGGCTTTGTTTCTAAAAATTACCGTGTTCCTTCAAAATCTGAACTTGAAAATCTTCTTCCTCTTTTTGACTGGACAAAAATAAATTTCACTTCAAATGGCGAAATTCTTCTTGATAAAAATGTTATGCTTGATTTTGGTGCGTCTGGAAAAGGATATGCCGGCGATGAGGCTGTTAAAATTTTAAAGGCTTACGGAATTGAAAGTGCGATTCTTGATTTAGGCGGAAATATTCAGCTTGTGGGTGCAAAAACACTTTCAGGTGGTAAAAAGTCGGATTGGAATGTAGGAATAAAAAATCCACTCAAAAAAAATGATGTTGGAGTTCTTTTAAAATTGCAGGACGAAGCTGTTGTAACAAGTGGCGGTTATGAGCGTTTTTTTGAAACTGAAAGCGGCGAAAAATACATTCATATTTTTGATGGAAAAACGGGATTTCCGGTGCAAAATGAAATTCTTTCAGTTACAGTTGTTGCAAAAAGCGGACTTTATGCCGACTGCCTTTCAACCGCACTTTTTGTGATGGGAAAGAAAAATGCAGTTGAGTTTTGGAAAAGTCTTTCTGAAAAAGACGAAAATTTTGATTTCGTGATTTTGTGCCGCGACAAAAGCCTTTGCTTTACAAGCGGACTTGAAGGCAAAATTTTTGCACTTGATGATTTTGCTTCTCAAGAAATAATTGTTAAAAACTAAAATTTTTTACCAGATTCACTCAATTAAAAATAATTTTTGTTAAGAAAAAAATTTTTTTTTGAGCAGAGAAAATTTCATTAGTAAACGGTGCAGATTTTTGTTAATCGTCAGAATTTTTGTTACGCAATGACTTCCTTTAAGCAAAGAATTTTGTTACAAGCAGCACGGCGTGTAATGAAGAAGATATTTTCTTAGCTGTTAGAATTTTTGTTAAAAACCGCGTTTTTTGGTTATTCAAAGGATTTTTATTTCACAAGGGATTTTATTTTTGTAAAAAAGTTTCCTTTTGTTTCGTTGAAGTTTTTGGTCATTTTTGAAAAGTTTTTGAAAGTGAGCGCAATAATTGAATTTGATGAAAAACGGATTTTTGTGGTGCACTGTGAAAGCGAGAAGCTTGCTGAAAGTTGAAGTGATTTTCTGATTCCTGTAAAAAGTGCACCTTGTGTTATGGAAAATTTTCCAATCTTGAATAAAATTTTTCCTTCTGGAATAAAAATGCACGAAAGAATTACAAAGAGCCACAAAAAAATGTGCGGAAGGATTAGAATTTTTCTTCCAGAAATAATTTGAAGAATCAGCACAATAAGAAAAAATCCCGCAAGAACATAAATGTTTTTTACGCAAAAAATTGCGACTGAAAATAATAAAATTCCCAAAATCATAAAAAATGACTTCAATCTCTTTTTTCTGCTAAAATTTTCTTCCACGCAAGATTCTAAATCATCAAAGGATTTATTTTCAGCAAGATTTTCAAGATTTAATTTGACGCAAATAAACGCTGTAAAGATTCCCGAAAAAATAGAAAACGCAAGAAGCGGTCCCAAAAATAAAGTTGTTCCCTGTCCAAGATAAAGTGATGAAAATAAAATCTGAAAAACTGCAGAACAGGCAGCACCAGAAATTGAAATTCCGTAAATTGAAATGAGTTTTCTTTTTTTGCATAGAAAATTCAGCAGATACATAAAAAAGCCTGAAAGAATTGACTGCCCTAATGAAATCAGAAAAAATGGCGAAAAAAGCGTTCCCGAAATAAGACAGCCTGCAAGTGATTTAAAAAAACACAAAAGTGCAAAGTTTGAAAAATTTAAATTCAATGAAGAAAGAATTACTGTGTTTGCAAGTCCCAGTTTAAAAAATCCCAGACGCGGTAAAAACATTTCGGCGTATGAAAATAAAAGTGAAAGCGAAGTTAAGTATGCGATTGTATTTTTATTCTGAAATGACATCAAAATCATCCTCGTTTACTTCCTGCCGTATTACCTGAACAATTACATGGTTTGGAAGGCAGATAATGGGATTTGAAAATCCTAGTGCAACACAGGTTTTATTTGGACACGGAGAGTCAATTATTCTTGCTTTAAAATTTTCTACTTGAATTTTTGTAATTCCGAGAGGTCCTTTCACTTCGTAAATTTTTTCTTCCTGGCTAAGCGGAAATTCATAATTTTCATCATCAACTTGAACTAAAACTCTGTCTTTGTTTCCAGAAAATAATTTGAAAATAAGTAGCACAGAAATTCCCATCAGTACTAAAAAAATGAGAATATCAAATATTTTAAAAGGAAATTTTTTATTTTTCATTTTTATTTTGTGCAATTTACTGTCAGTTTTATAAATGCTGTGCAGAGCTCAAAAAATTTAAGGCTTAGCAGGATAAAATTTTTTCTGCAATTTTTGTGCATTGATTTTCACCGTCCATTGCGCTTGAAACAATTCCACCTGCGTATCCAGCACCTTCTCCTGAAGGATATAAATTTTTAAGGCAGTCGCATTCTCCATTTTCATTGCGTAAAATTCTTACAGGCGTGCTTGTTCTGCTTTCGATTGCAATCATAATCGCATTTTCATCAATATAGCCTTTTCTTTCCCTGTCAAAAGTCTTGAATCCTAGAGAAAGTCTTGTTTTTATATGATCAGGCAGCCACAAATCGAGTCTGCTTGGAACAAGTCCTGGAGTATAGGAACTTTGCGGTAAGGTAAGGGATTCCCTTTTTTTCAAAAAATCTACCAGTCTTTGAGAAGGAGCCTTTTGATTTTGTCCGTGTAAAAAGGTTTCTCTTTCTAAATTTTCTCTCCACAAAAGACCTGCAAGTTCCTTTGTTCCATAATTTTCTGCTTTTTCTACAAATTCCTGCGGAATGTCTTCTGGTCTTGTTTCAACAACAATTGCGGCGTTACTCCACTTGCTGTTTCTTCCGGCGGCACTCATTCCGTTAACAACAATTTCCTGTGAACCAGTGCTGCTTGGAACAATAAATCCGCCCGGGCACATGCAAAAACTGTAAACTCCGCGACCTTCCTGCTGACTTGTAAATCTGTATTCTGCCGCTCCAAGATTTTGGGCATTTCCATGATACTGAAGTCTGTCTATAACTTCCCTCGGATGTTCTACGCGCACGCCAACAGCAAATGTTTTTGCCTGAAGAATTTGTGCTGAGCGTTTTGCTATTGTTTTATAAATGTCGCTTGCTGAATGTCCAGTTGCAAGAAGAAATGCATCTGCTGTAAAAATTTTTTCTTCTCCGCTTTTTGTATTTTTCGTCTTGATTCCTGAAAGAATTTTTTGTGCAGATTTTTCTTCTGTAATAAAGTCAATACATTTTGTGTTGAAATGAAATTCTCCGCCCTGTTCTATAATAAATTTTCTTATATTGCTGATTATAAAAGGCAGTTTGTCAGTTCCAATGTGAGGATGAGCATCTGTTAGAATTTTTTGATCAGCACCAAAATAATTGAAGATTTTTAAAATACTTGAAATATTGCCTCTTTTATTGCTTCGAGTGTAAAGTTTTCCGTCAGAAAAAGTTCCGGCACCGCCTTCTCCAAAGCAGTAGTTTGAGTTTTCGTCTACAATTTCCTTTGTGCTGATTGCTGCAATGTCGCGCTTTCTTTGACTTGCATCGCTTCCTCTTTCTATGATTACAGGCTTTATTCCAAATTCAAGAAGTTTTAGTGCACCAAAAAGACCTGCAGGACCTGAGCCGATTATTACTACTGATTTTTTCCCGTCAGATTTTTTCCATTCAGGCATTTTTAAAGTGTTTTCTGGACTTTCGCCTATAAAAATTTTGTAGCGCATAATAAGTTTGATTTTTTTTCTTCTTGCGTCAATCGATTTTTTTAAGACAGTGTATTTTATTTCATCTGCGTTTGCCCGAATATTTTTCTTTTCAAGTTCGCATAAAATTTTCTCTAAAATGATTTTTTTATTTTCTTCCTGTTCCGGAAAAATGATAATTGAAACTTCTGAAATCATAATTTTAGTTTAGCATAAATTTATTTCATTTTTAAATGAGCTGATGTTTTAAAAGCGAATTTTTTAAGTAAAAAAATAGAAGCAGCTGCCAGATTTAAAACTCTGCAATGCAAAAATAAAAACTTGGCAAATTAAAACTGCTTCTAAATCTGAAATTTGTTTTTAAATAATTTCCTGGACAAGATGTAGAACTTTGTCAGGGCAGGCTTTTATACATTCGCCACAAGAAGTGCATTTTGTCCAGTCAATCTTTGGAATTCCTGAACTTAAATCAATACATTGTTCCGGGCATTTTCTTACGCACATTCCGCATTTAAAGCAGCCCACAGAGCAGTCTTTTCTGATTTGTGGTTTGTTGTCAGAGTGATTTGAGCATGCTGCAATTGAACCTTTTGTATCTTTTGGAATGAGATAAAAAAGTTTTTTAGGGCAGACTTTTTCGCATTTTCCGCAGCCTACACATTTTGAATAATCAACTGCAGGAAGTCCGTTATTGCCTAAGTGCAGTGCATCAAAAGGACAGGCTTGAACGCAGTCGCCAAATCCAATACAACCAAAAGAGCAGGCTTTTGTTCCGTTCGCAGTTAAATTTGCAGCAGCACAAGTTTTTATTCCGTTGTAAATAGCCTTTTCTTTTGCACAATCTTTTGTTCCGTTGCAGGCAAGAAAAATGACTTTTGGTTTTGAAGGAGTTCCTTCAACGCCCATAATTTTTGCGATGTTTGCAGCACACGAAGGACCGCCCGCAACGCAGCCTGTAACCGGTGCTTCTCCTGCAACAACTGCCGCTGCAAAAGCATCACAGCCTGCGTAGCCGCAGCCACCGCAGTTTCCGCCAGAAAGAGCATCTCTTACTTCCTGAATTTTAGGGTCAACTTTTACAGAAAATATCTTCTTAAAAAGACCGAGTAAAATTCCCAGAACAAATCCAATTGCTAAAGCAACAATAATTGTAAAAATAATAGTTTTCATTTCAGCCACCTGTTCTGTTTATTTTATGAGTCCCTTAAATCCAAGAAATGCAAGACTTAAAAGTCCGGCTGCAACGTAAAGAATAGGAGTTCCTTTGAACGCTGCAGGAATTTTAGCAGTTCTAATGCGCGATCTTACTCCGCTCATAATTACCATGCTGAGCAAAAATCCCAAAGCTGTTCCAAGTGCATAAACAAGGCTTTCGGTATAATTTAAATCTTTGCTGATGCAGTTGATTGTAACTCCAAGAACAGCACAGTTTGTTGTAATAAGGGCAAGATAAACTCCCATAGATGAATAAAGTCCTGGTGCTGATTTTTTCAGATAAAATTCCACAAGCTGAACCAGAGATGCAATTACTAAAATAAAGAAAAGTGTCTGCAAAAACTCAAGTCCAAGCGGAACCATTACAAATTTATAAAGCGGCCAGGTTACTGCGGTTGCAAGAACGATTACAAATGTTGTTGCAAGTCCCATTCCCGTTGCTTTTCCGGTTTCGCTGGTCATTCCTATAAAAGGGCAGATTGCCAAATATTGTATAAAAACAACGTTGTCTATAAGAGCAGCTTTTAAAAATATTGAAAGAAGATTTGCCATTAGTCTTCCTCCTTCTGTGAATTTTCTGATTCTGAATTTGCTGATTTTACTGACTGTCTGGAAGCTTTTTTAGCAACTGAATTTTTTACTGCCTGAACTGCTGCTCCCAAAAATCCAAATACTAAAAATCCACCCGGTGCACTGTTTAAGATTCCAATTCTGTATGCTTCTGGAATAATTTCTATTTTAAGTGCTGTACCCGAAAGCAAAGTTCCGGCACCAAAAAGTTCACGAATAAACGAAATAACTACAAGAACCATCGTGTATCCGAGTCCCATTCCAAGTGCGTCTAAAACCGAATCAATTGTATTGTTTTTTGATGCAAAGGCTTCAACGCGTCCCATAATTATGCAGTTAACAACAATCAGCGGAAGAAAAACTCCAAGTGCATCGTAAAGACTTTCAACATAAGCCTGAAGAACAAGCTGAACAATCGTTGTAAATGCGGCAATTATGATTATAAAAACCGGCAGTCTGATTGATGAAGGAATATTTTTTCTAAAAATACTGATTACAATCTCGCTCATCAAAAGAACAAAAAGCATTCCCATTCCCATTCCAAGTCCGTTAAAAATGCTAGTTGTAACTCCAAGCGATGAACAAAGTCCGATATTTAAAACAAGAAGCGGATTTTCCTTAAGAAAACCGTTTGTAAAAATTTTGACTTTTTTATTCATAATTATGCTCCGTAAAATACTTTGCTAAAGATTCTGTTCCAGCGTGAACCAAATTTGCTATTCCTACGCTTGTAATTGTTGCGCCAGAAATTGCGTCAATTTCGCTTCCTACAGCAAATCCTTTTTTTGCCTCAAGACCTTCAAACTGACCGTAAAAAGTTTTTCCGTTTGCAAGAGTAAAAGTCGGGTCATTTGCCTTAAGTCCGAATCCAGGAGAATCTGTAAGTTCAAGAAACTGAATTCCTGTAACAATTCCATTTGTCCTTAAACCAACAATTATTGTTGCCTTGTCGTAAGTTGGTCCTGAAACCTGAGCAACGCCGCCAATTACAGTTCCGTTTGATTTTGCAAGGTAAACTGAAGAAATTGTAATTGATGGATCTTCATTTGTTTCAAAATTGTCAATTTTTTCAAATTCATCAGCATCGGCTATAACAGCCTTCATTGCCTCATTTGCCTTGTTTATTTGATTCTGCTCGATTTTTCCCTTTGTGGCATAATTTACAAAAGCAAGAATTGTACAGGAAACTGTTGCGTAAAGGGCAAGAATAAGTCCGAGCTTTATCATCTGAAATGGAGAATTTGCATCTTTTGCCATAGTCATTATTTTTCCTCCAAAAAATTAAAACCGATTTTAGATGTTTTATTTTTGTTCATTTTTGCTTTTTTCCTGAACTTTTAAATTGCCTTTTTTGCCGTAGCCGTATTTACGGTAAGTTATGTTGTTTAAGAAAGGTGCAATTGCATTCATTATTAAAATGCTGAACATAACTCCTTCCGGATAAGAACCGAATTTTCTAATCAAAAAGGTTATAAGCCCACAGCCAAAACCAAACACAAGTCTTCCGCCCTTTGTAACTGGAGTTGTTGCATAGTCAGTAACCATAAAAACCGCTCCAAACAAAAGTCCGCCTGTTAAAAGAGCAAGAAGAGTTTCGTTTGCACCGCCGGCTAAAGTTCCGCTTGAAACAAGTCCGCTTACAAAACTTGCTGCTGCCACAGTTGCTGTCATTGCAAGAGGTGCCCTCCAGTCGATTATGTGAAGTGCAAATAAAAATACAAACGAAATTAAAATCAGAAGAATAGAAGTTTCACCAATACAGCCGGCTCTGTTTCCTAAAAAAAGATCAAGCAGTTCTGACAAGTCTGCATTAAAAGTTCCTGCCTTAATTTGACTTAAAATTGTTGCCTGACTTACTGCGTCAAGTTTTGGATCAATCCACGAAGCTCCCATTGCTGCCGGAAAACTTAAAAACAAAAATGCTCTTCCCGTAAGTGCCGGATTGAAAACATTACTTCCGATTCCGCCAAAAAGTCCTTTTGCAATAACCATTGCAACGAGTGCTCCTAAAACTGTCATCCACCATGGAAGTGTAGGAGGAACAACCATCGCCATCATTACGCCTGAAACGCAGGCTGAAAGATCTTTTATTAAAATTTTCTGTTTTGTAAGAAGCTGAAAAACTGCCTCAAAAACAACGCAGCTTGCAACGCTGATTAAAACCGTAGCAAGAGCCTTAAATCCAAAAAAGATGGTTCCTGCCACAACTTCTGGAAGAAGTGCAATTAAAACGCAGGCCATTATTTTTTGAGTTGAAAGTCCAAAACTAAAGTGCGGACTTGACGAAAGGAAAAATTTTCCGCTTTGGCCGCTCTGATTTTCGCTCATTTTTTTCCTCCTGAAACTGACTGAGTTTTTGCAGCGTCTTTTGCTCTTTGCTCTGCCATCTGCGCTCTTACAACGCCTTTTGCAAGCCTTATTCTTTGCACTAAACTGATGTTTGCAGGACAAATAAATGCACAGCTTCCGCATTCAATGCAGTCCATAAGTCCGTACATTTTCCTTGCCTTATCATAATTTTCTGATTTTATTTCCCGTACCATAAGAACAGGATAAAGTCGCATTGGACAAACATTTATGCATTTTCCGCAGCTTATGCACTGACCTTCTTCGTTAAGGCAGGCTTCTTTTTTTGTAAGGAATGTGATTCCGCTGGTTCCCTTTGCAACAGGAAAATTCATTGAAGGCATGGCAAATCCCATCATCGGACCGCCGCTTATGATTTTTACAGCTTCGCCGTCTTTAAGTTCAAAAAAATCCGGGCACAAATCGCTTACTAAAGTTCCTACTGGAACACGAAGATTGCACGGTTTTTTAACAGCACCGCCGCTTATTGTAAGTGCCCTTTCTATAAGAGGCATTCCAAGTCTAAAAGCATCGCTGATTGCACAAACAGTTCCAACATTTGAAATAATGCATCCAGCATCCGCCGGAAGTTTCGCAGAAGGAATTTCAATTTTCAGACAGCTTTCCACAATAAATTTTTCTGAACCCTGAGGATACTTTGTTTTTACAAGCTGAACTTTCATTGATTCAGAATAATTTTGCTTTTTGATTTCTTCTTCGAGAATTGGCTTTATATAAGACTTGTTGTCTTCAAGGGCAATAATTCCGTAAGCACCAGAAATTTTTTGTACAATGGCAAGTCCGTCAATCACTTTCTGGCAGCTTTCCTGCAAAAGCCTTTCGTCGCATGTAAGATAAGGTTCACATTCAGCAGCATTTACAAGAACATACTGAATTTTTTTATCGGCAGGAGGATTTAATTTTACGTGAGCAGGAAAACTTGCACCGCCCATTCCAACAATTCCAGCTTCCTTAATCCGCTCAAGTGCCTCTTCTTTAGAGCAGGCAAACGGATCTAAAGGCTGCATATATTCAGTTTTGCCGGAACCGTCATCCTCAATTACAATGCAGGGAACTTCCTGATTTCCTGTAACAAGGCAGTTTTGTATTTTTTTAACTTTTCCCGCAACCGAAGAATGAACGGGGCAGTTCATAAATTTTTCACCTGAAGCAATTTTCTGGCCCTTAGCCACAATATCGCCGACCTTTACAAGCGGAGCATTTGGAGCCCCGCCCATTGTAATAGGAATTGTAACCGTTTTTGATAAAGGAAAAGCGTCTTGAAGTGCACAAGAACTGCTTAATTCCTTCATTTCTTTAGGATGAATTCCACCTTTAAAAGTTCGTATATTCATAGTCAGAATTATAGATTGTAATTAATAAAAAGTCTATTTTTTAATGTGGTTAATTCCTTATAATACAATAGGTTAGTTTATGCTAACTTGTGATTTTTATTTGTTTGGAGCGAGTTTTGTTTCCTCAAGAGCGACACACAGTCTTCGCCTGCGTGTCGAATTTTTTTTAGGAAGCCGCTGTTCCGGCTTTCGCTATTCGCTCATTCCTGCAAGCTACTCTTGCAGGAACTCCGGGTCTCCATAGCGGGCTAAGTTTTGCTAAGAAGACCGTAAGTTTTGTTACAAGACCCGGTGGTTGAACCTGTCGAAACGTGATTTTCTTGATTTGATTTTGTTAAGAAACTGATTTTTTTAATAACAGAAAATTTCATTAGTAACCAGCACAGAATATGCGTGAGCAAAAAGAAAGCGGCTAAGCAAGCGAAGCTTGCGGTGTACTCTGAACGTTGGCAAGCGTTGAAAACGTGCAGTCCGATTCCTCTTACGTTCAGCGTGGCGAATTGACGTGCTTTTTGAGGAAGCATATTCTGTGTAATGTACGGCTTGATTTAGACAGTCTCAATCGGTGCTTACATGGCTAATTGAGACAGAATCGAATTTTGACCTATCAATATGAACTTAAATCAATTCACTCATTTTTTTAATTTCAGTTTTCCAAAGAGTTACAAGTTCCGGCGGTTCAAGCGGAATTGCTGTGTTTCCAAAACTTAAGATTTTTCCCAGAATTTCAGTAAAAGATGCAACTGGAACTTCAAGAATTAAAAAGTCGTTTTCAAATAAAATTTTCTGTTTTTCGTGCCAAATCTGCGATGAAACAATCTGCTTTGAAGAACCTGAAAATTTTATTTTTACATTCACAGTTTTTTTTCCAAAAAAAATTCCAAATCCCTTTGAAGAAAATTCTTTTATTTCATCGTCAAAATTTTCTGCGTGCAAATCAAATTTTTCTTTTGTCAGTTTAAGCGAAGAAATTCGCGGAATGTTAAATGTTCTCAATGATTTTTTGTCTTTGTCAAAAGCAACGATGTACCACGAACCAGAATAATTTACGAGTCGGTGCGCTTCAATGCTTCTCGAAGAAGAGTTTCCCTGCGAATCAGTGTAGTTAATTTTAAGGCAGAGTTTTTTAAGCATAGAATTGCAGATTATTTCAAAACTTTCTTCGTTAATGTACTGCGACTGCGGCAGCTGATACGAAATTTTTTGAGAAAGTTCTCTGTAGTCGCAGGGAATTTGCTCTTCAAATTTTGAAATCAGATTTTCCCTAAAAAGTGAACTATATGAACGGCTTCTTAAAATCGACTCAAGCGAAAGATAGGCAAAAATGCAGTCCTGTCCGGCAAACTCAAGATCATTAAATTCCTTTTCGTAACAGTAAGCTCTGTGTTCTGCACTGTAAACAATCGGGGCATTCATTCTGTTGCGCATATATTCAATGTCTCTTTTTATTTGACGCACTGAAACTTCAAAATGAGATGCGGCTTCTTTTGCACTTATAAAATTTCCGCAGTTATGAATGGCTCGGTCAATGTAAAGAATTCGCTCCATCTGGCTCATTTTTGTATGCTCTGCCTTTTAATAGAAGAACTTTTTCTCGAAGAAGGAGTTTTGTTATCTGATTTCTCTTCTGCAGTTAAATTTTCTTTGTTTTCTTTAGAATTATCATTTTTTTCAGCTTTGTTTTTGACAGGAATTCTGCTTTTTGCAAAAGAATTTGTTTCTTCATTAGAAAAATCAATTTTTTCAGTTTGCCACAATTTTTGATTTTTTTTTGAACTTTTTGAAAAGGACGCTGCCGGTAACAAAATTTTTAAAGCCTCGTCAAAGCGGACTAAAAAATTTTCAGCAAGAATTTTAGTTTCGCCATCTTCGCAAAAATTTTCTAAATTTGATTTTGCATTGTTTATCTGTTCAATTATATCAAGTGCTGCCTGGCTGCCGTCAAAAGCAAGCAGTTGAACCTTGTTTTTTAAATTTTTAGTTTTTCGAAATTCTAAAATTGCAGATTTTATTTGTTTATCGCGCGTTCCAAGTTCAATTTCGGAATTTTTATCCGAATCATCAAATCCCAAAATCAAAAGAGAAATGTTTGAGTCAAGAATGTTAAGATCAAAAAGTTTTGCGCTGTCAGGATTTTCAGATGATTTTTCCTTTTCAATTTTCGATGAAACATATTTTTGAAGCTCAAGGATTTCTTTTTTTTCGACTGTCATAAATAAAATTTACCTAAGTTAAATATATTGTTCAAGTTGATTTTTTTTTATTTCTGCAGAAAAAAAACAGAATGTTTAATTATCTTTACAAAACTGCTGACTTTTGTTAAAGTTCCCGCTATGAGTACAAGATGTTTTGCTATGTTAAAACCAGGCGTTGTGAATCGCCGTTTGGTGGGTGAGGTAATTGAGCGCCTCGAGAAAAAAGGATTAAGAATTGTTGGATTAAAAATGCTTAGTGTAAGCAGGGAAATTGCTGAAGAACATTATGCTGAACACAAGGGAAAGCCGTTTTATACAGAACTTGTAGATTACATTACAAGTGGTCCTGTTATTGCAATGGTTTTGCAGGCAGATGACTGTGTTACACTTGTTAGAAAACTTTGCGGTTCTACAAAACCTTCTGAAGCTGCTCCTGGAACAATTCGCGGAGATTTTTGCTCTCACACTGCACACAACATTATTCACGCTTCAGACAGCGATGAAAGTGCTGCAAGAGAAATTGCGCTTTGGTTCAAAGACAATGAAATTGTTGACTGGAACGACAGCTGCCAGCATTGGTACTAATTCTTTTTTAGAAAATTTTTTCTGATTCAAGACGCTTCTTTTTGTGGAGCGCCTTTTTTTTTGTCAGCATAAAAAATTCGCCTGGTGAATTTAAAAATTTTTTACAGGCAGTTTTGATTCCTGGATTTATTCATTTTTTTTAAATCAGCCATTGTTTAAAAATGCTTCTATTGAAAATCAATCTTTACTGATATAAAATACTAGCGGTTTTAAACTGTGCTTTGTGCTGAAAAAAGTGTTTTAAGCGGTTCTCCAAAAATTACAGTTTTTTAGAGAAGTCCTTAATGCACTTGAATTTCCGGCGTTTATATTTTGATTTTATTATTTTTTACGAGGATTTTTAATGAGCGGTTTTAATATTGCAATTATTGGTGCAGGAGCCTGGGGAACAGCTTTAGGAACTGCGCTTGCCCGCGGTGGAAACAATGTGGAACTTTGGGCAATGGAAGAAGATGTTGTTGAATCAATAAACAATGAGCACGAAAACAAGCGTTTTCTTCCAGGTTATGCTCTTGAAAAGAATTTGCGTGCTTCTGGCGACATAAAGGCTGTTGCAACTGGAAAAGACTTTTTGATTATGGGAAGTCCGTCTTTGTATCTTGCGTCTACAATAAAAAAATTTGCTGATGTTGAAAACATTCAAAACGGAAGCACAATAATTGGTGCGCTTACAAAGGGTTTTGTTCCTTCAAATTCTGCTGATACTCTTCCGCATTTTGTTCTTGAAACAATGGAAGAGGCACTTCCTGATTCTTATAAAAATTCTACAGTTTACATTGCAGGTCCAAGTCATGCAGAAGAAGTTGCAATGGGCAAAATTACAGGACTTGTGTCAGCAAGTAATCATCACAGAAATGCTGTAAAAATGCGCGATCTTCTTCGTACAAGCCGCGGAATTATGGCTTACGCAAGTTTTGATACAATCGGCGTGCAGGTTTGTGCTGCCGTAAAAAACGTGATTGCAAATGTTTATGGAATGATGGACGCTCTTGCAGAAAACAGCGATATTTTTGGAGATAATACTGAAAGTCTTTTAATGGCAGCCGGTCTTAACGAAATACAAATAATCGGATTTGCGATGGGCTCTAAAGAACCGCGTACCTTTACTTCAATCAGCGGAGTTGGAGATCTTGACGTAACCTGCAAATCAAAATATGGACGCAACAGAAGATTTGGTCAGGATTTAATAAAAACTGATATGCTCTCCCGCTTTAAAAATCTTGATGATTTGATTGCGAATGTAAAAATCGTAGGATACTTGCCTGAAGGTGCGATTGCCTGCAAGTACGTTCATCAGATTGCACAGGCTAAAAATCTGCGTCTTCCAATTTGTGATGCGCTTTATAAAATTCTTAACAAAGAAATGACTCCGCAGCAGTGCCTTGAGTCTCTTATAAACCGCGAAAATTTAAAGTAAAAAAAACTGAATCTGAAAGCAGCAAAGCGAGGAAAATTTTATGTTAGAAAAAATTACTGGAACGTTCAGCAATATTATCCGTTCAATCAGCGGAAATAATAAAATCACTGAAAAAAACATTGAAGACAGTGTTGAACAGATAAAAATGGCTCTTCTTGAAGCCGATGTAAACTTAAGGGTTGTGCGCCGCTTTGTAAATGCCACAATCGAAGAAGCTAAGGGTGAAAAAGTTTTAAGGTCAGTAAATCCTGGTCAGCAATTTGTAAAAATCATTTATGACAAAATTGTAAGCATGCTTGGCGATAAAAAAACTGATCTTGCCCTTAAAGGTCCAGATACTCAAAGCGTAATTTTGCTTTTGGGACTTCAGGGTGCCGGAAAAACTACTGCGGCTCACAAACTTGCTTTTAGATTAAAAAAAGACGGAAGAAAGCCTTTGCTTGCTGCCTGCGACCTGGTAAGACCTGCGGCCGTTGAACAGCTTTGTGTTTTGGGCGAAAAAATCGGCGTGGCTGTTTACAAGGAAGACGGCGCTAAAAATGCAGTAAAAGTTGCAGAAAATTCACTTAAATATGCAAAGAAAAACGGTTTTGACACAGTTATTATTGATACTGCGGGACGACTTCAGATTGATGAAGAAATGATGAAGGAGCTTGTTAACATAAAAAGTGCCTTAAAACCTGATGAAGTTGTTCTTGTTGCAGATTCAATGACTGGTCAGAATGCAGTTGATATTGCAAAATCCTTTGATGAACAGCTTGGACTTACTGGTGTTATTTTAACAAAATTTGATTCTGATGCACGTGGTGGTGCGGCACTTTCGCTTAAGACGATTACAGGAAAACCAATTCTTTACATTGGAACTGGTGAAAAAACAGAAGATTTGGAGCCTTTCCATCCAGATAGAATTGCAAGCAGAATTCTTGGAATGGGTGATGTTGTTTCTCTTGTAGAAAAGGCTCAGGAAACCGTAAGCCAGGAAGAAGCACTTCGTATGCAGAAAAAAATGCAGCGCAACGAATTTACTCTTCAGGATATGCTGGATCAGCTTTCGTCAGTTGAAAAAATGGGAAGTGTAAATCAGATTCTTGATATGATGCCTGGTCTTGCGGGGCAAATTGATGAAAGTCAGATTGATAAGGCTGGATTAAAGCATCAAAAGGCAATCATTCAAAGTATGACTGTAAAAGAGCGGGAAAATCATCTGATTATTGGCCCTGCCCGCAGAAAAAGAATTGCAAAAGGAAGCGGAACTTCAGTTCAGGAAGTAAATAAACTTATAAAGCAATTTGAAAAAACAAAACTTACGATGAAAAAACTTAGCCGCAACAAGGGAATGCAGTCAAAAATGATGCAGCAGCTTGGCGGAATGGATATGAGTCAACTGCAGAATATGAAGCTTCCTAAGGGATTCCATTTCTAGACTCTTATTTTTTTATCAGTTTACAACTAAAAGCGATGCAACTTTTCCGTCGGCAGTGTATGTTTTTTGAGGATTTGAATTGTCTGGATAAGACATTATTCCTATAAAAAATGCATATTCATAAGTTCCCGGCGGAAGTGGCAGGTCGCACTCATAAAGTCCTGGCGAAACTTCATTCATCCAGTAAATGTAACTGTCCCAGTTTGTAAAATTTCCTCCGAGACGTACTTCTTCTCCTGGATTTCCGTGGTAAACAAAACGTACAGTTCCCAAAGGAAGTTCTTCGGTAACTTTTGGAATTTCCCGGCTGGCATCAAAATGCGACATCAAAAGTTTTGTTTCATTACTGTAAACGGTATTTGAATTCTGCGGATCGAGAGTCCAAAGTCCGTCAACAACCAAACGATAATTTATTTGCTGAATATTTTTAGGAAGTTTTTGGACATAAAAATAAAGTGAATCTGTAACATTTCCTTCAAAATCGAAAATTTTTTTTAGCATAAAAGAGTGAATGGTCTTAAAATTTTCAAAGTCGAATGCAATTCCTATATGTCTTGCAGTTTTATTTGCTGTAAAAACAACATAATCGTCTTTTATAAAAGGTTCTTTAACCTGATTTATTTGAGTTGCAAGCTCAGCAATAAAGGCTTCTTCGTCAGTTAAAACAGGAATTTCGCTGCTTTTTGCGGCAAATGCGGCACTGGAAGCAAATAAAAAAACTGCACAGAGCAAAAAGTTCTTGATTTTAGAAATTTTCATATCCTTATTTTCGGAAAACTTTAAGCCTTTGTTTAGAAGGAATTTTTTTCTGTTTACAGCAAATCTTTTTCTTAACTCAAAAATTTTTTTTGCTAAGAAAAAATTCACGACATTACACGCGGGCGTGTTTACTGAGAGAATTTTTTTGTTTAGTAAGGAATTTTTTTTGCTTAACAAAAAAGTCATTTGATAACACGCGAATTTTTTTGCTAAGAAGAAATCTATTTGCAACACGCTGATTTTGTGATGGCGCGTGTTTACTGACAAAATTTTTTACTTACAAGAAGTCTGTTTCTTAACAAAAAAATCATTTTCACTTCGCGTTAAAAAAAATCTTCTTAAATATTGTTTTTTTTATTCCGAAAATTCAATTTGAGGGAAGTTTTAAAAATTTGAGTTTTTAGAAATGACTTGAATAAATCTGCAAGTTTATTGAAAATATTGGTGGGAGTTAGAAGGCAATGCCAGGACTTAGCGCGCTTCAAAATTTTAATGAGGAAATGCTCACGCTCGGCGACGAAGTAAAAATTCGTTCTGCGCGCGGCGAAAAACCAGTTACAGTTCCAATTCCGCAAAAAGTGGAAGATGTTGATGATTCAGATGACTTTAAATTTGGAATGCCGGCATTGTCAGAAGAAGAACAGGCTCAGGCTGATGCCGCTGCTACTGAACGCGAAAGAATTGCCAATGATTTTTCGGAATTTGTGGGCGACGAAGAAGACGAAAATGTCGAAGAACTTTCTTCTGTTCAAGAAGCCGTTCCCGATCTTTCAAATTTGCTTGATTCAGAAGATTTAAACTTTAATGATATTGATTTAAGTGATTTTGAAGACGAAATTGTCGAAGAAGAAAAAGCACCTCCTGAACCAAAAGAAATTCCTATTGAAGATATGGATTTGGATGCTCTTCTGGCACCTAAAGCAGCTCCAGAGCCTGTTGAAACTCCAAAAGCTCCAGCAGTCCCAAAGTCTTCACCAGCTCAAAAAACTTCAGTAAGTCAAAAGCATTCTCCAGCAAAAAAGAAAGAGATTCCAGTTGAGTCTGAACAAAAAAAAGATTTTGAAAATGTTAAAATGAAGGATCTTGAAGGTCTTGATGCAAGTCTTTTTGATTCCATTCTGCCAAAAAATGATGAAAAAACTTCTAAGCAAAAAGCTCCGGTCGAAAAGCCTCTTGAAGATGTAAAAACTTCCGTACAAAAAGAAAGTTCTCCTTCTCAACAAAATGACGTTTCAGATTCTCCAAATTCTGAAACTTTGCCGGAAAGTTCTGCTGAAGAAAGCGGGCTTTTTGATTCATTGAACAGCGATTTTGAAGTCGATTCTTCTGCAAAGCCAATTGATTTAAATTCGGACGTTCCTATTGAATTTAATGAAGTTCCAGACACTCCGGATTTTGGTGATGATTTTGAAAGTCCTGCAGAAAATTCTGTTTCTGAAGAAAGTGCTGATAAATCAGAAAGTATAGAAAACTCAGAAATTTCTCCGTCAGAAAATACTGAAAATCCGCAGGAAACAGAAAATTTTTCTTCTGGCGTGCTTGATGATTTGCCAGATTTTGACAGCGATAGTTTTCTAAAAAGTTTTGATTCAGAAAATCCAGACGAAGAAAATAAAACTGAAAATCCAGGTGATGATTTTTCTTTGCCGCAGGATTCCCTTAATCAAGATGCTGCTTCGGCTTTAACAGAAAATTTTGCTTCTCTTGCAGATAATCCGCTGCCTGACGAAAATGAAGAATCTGGTCAGAATGAAAGTGCCGAAGTTGATTTTGGTGATACAAGTGGACTTGATGACGATGACTTTTTTGATGCAGGTGCTGTAAATCCTTTATCAGAAAACGCTGAAAATACAAATTCTTCGCCTGGTTCAGAAAATATTTCTGCTGATTTTTTTAATGCTCCTCCAGGCGCAAGTCCTTCTCCAGATGAAGCTGTAACCGATGATTCTGCTGTAGAAAATCCTGAAGAAACTTTTGATACTTCCAGCATTGATAATCTTGATTTTTCTGGAAGCGAGTCTTCCTTTGATTCAGACGGTGAAGATGGCGATGACTTTTTTACAATCCCGGGATTTTCCGATACTCAGACAGCCGATCTTTCTCAAAAAAAGCCAGATGTTCAGACTCCGGATTTTTCAGGTGCAGCTATTTCAGAAAACGGTAAGATAAAAAATTCATTTACTGAAGCTGAATACGAGAGATTTAAAAAGAATCTTGATTCTTATCCGTTGAATGTAAAAGTTGCACTCGAAGATTTGATTGTAAAAAATGAACTTACTGATGATGCACTTTTTGATGTTCTTGAAAAAGTTTTGCGCAAGGTTCCGGCACGTTCTCTTGCTTCTGAACTTGAAAAGCTTACTGACCAAAAACTCGATGTTCCAAAGGATTTTGAGCGCCGTTCCGCAGAAGAATATGCGGCTTACAAAAAGTCAATTGAATATCAGCTTAAAAATAAAATTATTCCGGGTGCTTTGCTTGTGAGCGGTGCTGCAATTTTAATTTTCTGCATTTTTGTTCTTGTAAATACATTTATTGTGCGTCCTGCAGTTGCATCCCGTCTTTACAAACAGGGATACGAACTTATTCAGGAAGAAATGTATCCGCAGAGCGAAGAACGCTTCAACAAGGCTCTTACCTATAAATCAGAAAAAAAATGGTTTTACCGGTATGCTTCATCTTATCGTTCTCACAAGCAGTATAATCGTGCAAGAATGATGTACAAGGCGATTCTGCAGCGTTTTAATCACGAAAAAAAGGCAGCTCTTGACTGGGCAGATATGGAAAGTTCTGATTTATTCAACTATGAAGAAGCTGAGCGTATCTTAAAAAGAGAAGCTCTTGATTATCATATAAATGATGCATCTGCTCTTCTTCAACTTGGAGATCTTTATCTTGACTGGGCAACTGACGAAAATCCGGAAAAATTTCCGCTTGCAAAAGATGAATATGATTTGCTTCTGGAACTTTACGGTTCAAATGATTTGTATTTGTCCAGGGAAATGCGCTATTTTATCCGTACTGATAATTTGCGTGAGGTTTTGATGTACAAGGATATTTTCTTTCCGCGCAAAAAATCTCTTGGTGCCCAGGATTTAACTGAACTTAGCGGATTCCTTTTGGATAAGCGATATGGAAAACTTCGGCCGTCAGAAGAAGATCTTAGAATTCGTATTGAAAATTTAAGGGAACTTTTGGAGAGGGCAATAACTGCTGATTCAAAAAATCCTGTTGCCCAGTATAATATGGGGCGTTATTTTGTAGAAACAAACAGTCCAAAAGCAGCGGTTTATTACTTAAAAGAAGCTTTAAATCTTTTTGAAAATCAAAATTCAAGGAAAAAACGCGATACATACAAATTCATAAATTCCTACAGACTTTTAGGCGAGCAGTATGTAAAGCAGGATGAGTATCTTCTTGCAGAAGAAAGTTACGGTAAGGGAATTGATCTTTTTGAAAACGAGCGAAATTCAAGTGGATTTGAAAGCACTGAGCAAATAGGAAAACTTTATTCTGATTTGGCAGATTTGGATTACTTTGTAGCCTTTGACAACGATAATGCTCTTTTAAATTACATAAATTCTGTTAACAACAAATATGATACAGCGAGCGTGCGCTATAAAATCGGATACATTCAGTACCAGAAAGGAAATTATCCGGCGGCGTTAGGTTCGTTTATAAAAAGTTTCGATACAAACTCAGGCGATATGAATCTTTTGCTTTCTCTTGCAAACACTCTTTCTTTAAATAATGATTCTTATGTTGCAAGAGGTTACTACGAAAGACTTTTGGAAAATCTTGACGCTGAACGTGAAAAAAATAGAATTCTCTACAACAGCCGTATGTCTGACAGTCAAATAGAAATTGTTGACACATATATGAAAGCTTCAAATAATCTTGGAGTAACGCTAAGTCGTCTTGCTTCACAAACTGGAAACAGTGCGATGAATGCAAAGGCGATTGTTTATCTGCAGGAAAGTCTTCGTGCCTGGGACGCTCTTACAAGAAATCCTGTTTCTATGGAAAGACTTCAAGGATCAAATCTTGCTGAGCAGAATATAAAATACATAACAAATCCAAATCTTGGTTACGAGCCTGAAATTTACACTGAAATAAGCCGAACTTTGCACGGTGAAAAGGAATTTTAACAGGTTCTGTTTTTTTAAGAGGCAAGTGTGAGTTATGGAAAATAATTTTTCTGAAGGAATTCTAAAAAGACAAAGATTTTATATAATTTCAAAAGAACTTTTCAGGAAGTCCATTCACATTTGTTCGGCATTTGTGCCTCTAATTCTGAAAAAATTTTATTTTCTTACAATCAGTCTTTTAATTGCTGCAATTTTGATTTACTCAGTCTGCGAAATTTTACGTACAAAAGGAGTAAATGTTCCTGTTATTTCGCAAATTACAGCAATTGCCGCAAGAAAACGCGATGAAAATCATTTTGTTTTGGGACCTGTAACTTTAGCTTTGGGAATTTTGCTTGCATGCATTTTTTATTCCTGGCTTCCGGCAAGCATTGGAATTTTTGCACTTTCCTTTGGCGACGGACTTGCAAGTTTGTTTGGAAAACTTTTTGGAAAAATAAAAATTCCGTTTACTCAGGGAAAATCTGTTGCGGGAAGCCTTACTTGTTTTACGGCAATTTTTGTTTCAAGTTTTTTACTTCTCTATTTTAACGGTGCAAATTTGCGTTTTCTAACTGACTGTTCGTCTCTTTCCTTAATTTTGGCTTTTGTTGGAATGGGAATAGAAATTCTTCCGCTAAAAGATTTTGATAATCTTCTTATTCCAGTTTTGATTGGGGCTGTAGCAAAAATTT
>CAVCIJ010000152.1:0-2176 GCA_963601995.1 bacterium
GGCTGTAACTTCTCCCGAAAATTCTTCTGACAATGTCTGGTATATGATTATTTCAAGTCAGATGTATGCTGAAAATTATGAATCTGCTGCAAGCGATTGCGATACTTTTAAAAAGAAATTTGAAGACAGTCCGCTTATTCCTTACGTAGAATATCAGAAGGGAAGAGCACTCCATTTTTTAGGTCAGAATGACAGTGCCGTTCTTACTTTAAGCGATTTTTGTCATCAGTATCCAAAAAATGAAATGTATTCTTCAGCACTTTACTGGCTTGGTGAATGTTTTTTTGATGATTTTAACTATGAAAGTGCAAGAAGTCTTTACGAAACAATTGTTGCTGATTTTCCGAACAGTTCTAAGGTGCAGGATGCAAAGTTTAAACTTGATTTAATTGCGCAGCGGGAAAGAGAGCAGAAACTTCTTTACCTTTTAAAAATGACTGGCGAAGAATATTTGAATTCAAGGGAAAATTACGAAAGACAGATTCGGGAATATCAGACTCAGGATCTTGTAAGTTTGCGCCGGCAGCTTAATGCAGCAAATTCCCGCATAAAAGAACTTGAAGATGCCGCAAGCGAAACTCTAAATGCTGCAAAACTTCGCTCGCAAAAAGAGGCTGAAAAAAATGCCCTGTCATCGCAGGAAAATTTGCAGGAACCTTCAAACGACCAGGCTTCTTCGCGAAAGAAGGCAGTTTCCGACGAAGAAATGTCGATTTTAAAGGCAAAGGCTGAACTTTTGCAGTCGATTTTAGATGCAAGGACACAAAGCGAATAAAATCTGATGTTCTTAATATGCTGACTGGAGAAAATATGAAAGAAATTTCTAAAAAATCATTAAAATTTAAATTTGTAAAAATATTTAGCTTTCTTTTAGTTTTTTGTTTTGCTGCGGATTTTGCATTTTCTCAAATATCTTCAGCTTCAGAAGAATTTACAGGACTTAATGAAATTTCAACAGAAAATTCTTCTGCTTCTCAAAATACTTTGTCTTCTTCGGTAAGTTCTGCAAAAAACAATAAAAAAATAAAACTTACTAAGGAACAAAAAGCTGCCGCAAAGCTTGCAGCAAAACAGGAAAAAGAAAACGAAAAGAACCGTCAGAAATTTTTGCGCCGGCAGAAAAAAGACAAATATACAGGTTGGATTTACATTCCTGAATCAAAATTCAGCATTTCAAACGGAAATATAAAAATTTATATGAACGGAAAGACCGGCTGCTTTGGTCTTTATGCTCTTCCTGAAAATTTGCATCCGATTCCGCTTCTTGCAAATTATGATTCCTATTCATCTTCGTATTTTAGTGTAAAAATTGGAAATAAAATTTATCGCCTTAACCGCGAAAACGGTGTAAAAAGTGAGGCTCGTCGTACTCCTTACGGGGCGCAGATGGCTTATACAATAAATTCAAAGGCACAAATTGTTGTTGATTTTAGTTTTTTGCCTTCAATTGCAAGTTCAAGCCGCGTTGATATGCTTCGTGTTACAATTTATTCAATAAATATTGGAAAGCATATTCAGTCTTATGCGATAAAAGGTGTCTTTGATACTCTTCTTGGCGAAAATACGCTAAGTCATTTTTCTACTGCGACAGAACGAAAAATCAATTCTGAAAGACAGTTTCTTGATATGTCGGATCAACTTTGGATTCGCTCAAGTGACGAAACTACTTCGATTCAGTTTTTGCTTTGTGGAAAAGGAATTTCTAATCCTCGTGCTGTAACATTGGCAAATAAAGATTTTATTTCAAATCAAAACTGGATTCCTTCAGCACAGGAAAATAAAAGTTTTTCTTCAGTTCTTTCCTATAATAACTCTGCACTCGCTGTAAACTGGAAAACTGCCTATCTTGACCCGTTAAAAGCTGACATAATCACTTTTTACATTTCAGTTGAAACTGACGGAAATATTCCTGCCGGAAAAAAATTCCTTGCATCCCTTAAGGAAGGAAAAACGGCTCTTTCTGCAAAACTGCCGGAAGTTCAAGGCACTACCTCAGTTGCGCTAACGCCTGACTTAGTTGACTCAGCACAGCTTCAAACTCCTTATTGGGAAAATATGCCTGTAATTCCAGAAAGTTCTGAATCAAATGGTTCTGAAGCAAATAGTTCAGAATCTGCTGACGGCGCACTTGTAACTTATGGTTCAAGCGATTTTGATGTGATTGACTATAAAAATT
>CAVCIJ010000153.1:0-2581 GCA_963601995.1 bacterium
TTTTTGATGATTAAAAATGACATCTTAAAAAATCAGCATTTTGAGTGCGTAAATAAATAAAAGTAAAAAAGGAAAATCAAGTGTCAATTTGGAATAAAAAAATTATTTCTAAAGAACAAATTGAAGAGCTTCAAAAAAAATACGGAATTGACGCTCTTACAGCAAGCATTTTTATCCGCAGAAACATTACAAGCGGAGACGAAATTCTTTACTTTCTTGAAGACGATTTAAGATTTCAGCACAGTCCTTTCTGTTTTTCTTCAATGGAAGACGCTGTTGACAGAATTTTAAGTGCACAGGAAGAAAACGAAAAAGTTTTAATTTTTGGCGACCGCGATGTTGACGGCGTTACTGCAACAACAGTTTTGTACGACTGCTTAAAATCAATGGGAATCGATGTAAGTTTCAGACTTCCGCAGGGTGATGATGCTTACGGTCTTTCAATGGAAGCTGTTGAAGATTTTTCAAAAAAATTCGGTTCACTTATAATTACGGTTGACTGTGGGATTTCAAATATTCAGGAAATAAAAAGAGCCGGAGAACTAGGAATTGATGTAATTGTTGCTGACCATCACAATGCGCCGGAAATTCTTCCTTCACCGGCAATAATTATCGATCAAAAAATTGAAGGTTCAGGATATCCTTTTAAAGACATTTCAGGCTGTGCGGTTGTTTACAAGCTGGTTTCGGCTCTTCGCTATGCAAAAAGCAAGTGGTACAAGGCAGAACTGGCTATTTTAAATCTTGAAGAAAAAGACGGCTCGTATTTAATTTCATGCGTAAAGATAAAAAATTCAGTTCCTGTAAGCCGACTTGAAGAAACAGTTATTCCTGGAGAAAAAACCGTTGATCAGACAAGACTCTATCCATATTTAAAAGGTCAGATGATTATTGTTTGGAATGAAAAAAGAGTAAAATCTTTGCTTTTTCAAATTTTTGGAAGCAGCGTAGATTTTAATCTCCTTGACTTGCAAAGTGAATTTGCAAAAATCAGTCCTGCAATGCAGCATGCTCAACTTAGCGAACTGAAGATGAAATCAAAAATTGCAAAATACGGAAATCATGCACCAACAGAAATCGGCGGGCTTTACAATCTTTTAGTAACATACATAAATCAGGAAATCAGAAAAGAATTTCCAGAAATTCCATCTCTTGAAGAAAAAGATTTACAGCTTGTTGCACTTGCGGCTCTTGCTGACATAATGCCGATGAAAAATGAAAATCGAATTTTTGTGAGAAAAGGTCTTGCTTCAATAAATTCACACAAAATCCGACCTGGACTTTTTGAATTGATGAGCGCACTTAAACTTACAGAAAAAAGAGTTACTTCAACAGACTTAAGCTGGGTTGTAGTTTCGCATTTAAACGCTGCCGGACGTCTTGGACAGAGCGAACTTGCAGCAAAACTCTTTCTTGAAGAAGACGCGGAAGAAAGAAGCCGGATTGTACAAAAAATTATCGAACTAAACAATCAGAGAAAACTCTACACAAGCCAGGCTCAGGAATACGCTTCAATTCAGGCAAAAAATTCTTTAAGTGACCACAACAACAAACTTTGCATAGTAATTGACGAAAGAATCAATCGCGGTGTAAGCGGAATTCTTGCAGGAAAACTCGTATCAATTTATGATGTTCCTGCAATGGCTGTAACTTTCGTAGGAGACACTGCAATCGGCTCAATGAGAAGTTGCCGCAGCTACGACGTAACTGCTTTTCTAAACAAAATGAGTGATATCTTTATAAATCACGGAGGACATAATTTTGCTGCCGGATTCAGTTTTGAGCGTACTAAACTTGCTGAATTTGAAAGGCGCGTAAAAGAGCAGTCAGCAGAAATCGAACTTTCAGATTCAGAAACAGATTTATTCAATGTTGATGCAGAAATTCCGGTTCAGTATTTAAGTCCTTCACTTTTATCACTAAGCGATAAATTTGAGCCGTACGGCGATGCAAATCAGGCACTTTTGTTTATGACAAGAAATCTGCCGGTTCAGGACGCAGTTGTTTTTCAAGGAAGAGGAAATGACAAACTTCACTTAAAAATAACTGTAGATGCAGGAAAATACAAATGGCCGTGCCTGTTTTGGTCAAAAGGCGATCTTCTTCATAAAGAATTTGAAATTGGCGACAGAGTTGATATTCTGTTCAGGATTGAGCGAAACACTTACAACAAAGTTGAAACT
Source organism: bacterium (assembly GCA_963601995.1). GTDB lineage: Bacteria > Spirochaetota > Spirochaetia > Treponematales > Treponemataceae > Treponema_D. Next base: position 2,184 of record CAVCIJ010000153.1, read on the forward strand.
CCACAGCTCATTATTGAAGACTTGAAAAAAAGCGAAAACTGGTAAATTTCGGGAGTAAAAAATGAAAATTTTAAAAAAATTCTTTGCATTAAGTTTATTTATTTTTTTGCCGGCAATTCTTATGGCAAAAGATGCGACTTTTAACGGAGAAAATTTCAGCATAAAACTTTGCTACAACGACAGTGCTTTTCCAGGCGATGCAGTTTTTGTAAAAATGAAAATTTCGCAAAATTCAAAGGGCAAAAAAAATCAAGCCGGCGATTTTAGCAAAACGCAGGCAAAACTTCAGCTTTATGTAAACGAAAAACTTTCTGACTCTTCAAATTTTTATATACTAAATGACTCTTCTTCAAAAAACACGCTTACCTTTCTTACAGGAATTCCGCTTTCTTCATGGT
>CAVCIJ010000154.1:0-8404 GCA_963601995.1 bacterium
TAACTTAAAGGATGTGACATTTCTTTTACCTCCAAAAGTGTCCAACTTTTGGGGTTCAGTTCACTTTTCGGGGTTCCGCTGTCGCTTCATTCCTCCGCTTCGCCTTGTTTCGCTACGGAACGGCTACGCAACCCCTACAATCTCTAACGCGAGATTATTCATATAAATATAAAGTTTTTTCTGTTTCCAGATATTCTGTAAATTTCTCAAGTGGATAATCACGGATTATCAGATTTTTTCTATCCTTTACCCATTCAATCTGGTCTTTTGAATCTGAAAAAATTGAAGGAGCAGTGAAAATACATTGTGCAGAAAAATTATTTTCTGAGATGAACTCTGCAAGATGTCTTTGAATTGGCCATATTTCCATCATTGTCTGAGTTCGACCCTCTGACATGGTAACTTCTACTAAAATACCGTTGCCATTTTCAAAACATTCAATATCGCCTTTATTTCCACCAGCGGTTGAAGTTGGTAGACCCGTATCATCACTTGCATAGTTTGGTTTTACAATAACTTTTTTCATCCGTGATTTTATGGCTAATGCTGTTAAAAACTCCAGTCTGATAGGTGCTGCAAGAAGTTTCAAAACAGAATCTTTAGATGGTTTTCTGTTTGCAAGGTTTTTCATTTCAAGCTTTATTGTTTCCCAGTTATAAGTTTTCAACCATTCTGAAAGTAAGTCGTTAGTTTCTTCTTGCGTTACTGTTTCTGATTTTTGAGCTATAAGTTCTGTGTCAATTTTTGACATATATTTGAAATATTCGTATTCGTCTTCATAATGTTTGTAGTCAGAATAATTATTAAGAATATAATCAACTTTGTTATCTTCATTGTGGTTAATATCAATAAATCGACCTGCACCACGAATAGAAATAAGACCGCTCATTCGCATTTTTCGGATAAACTCATCTGTATAATCTTGCATTATGGATTTTGCTTCGAATTTCTTGTATTTTCCTTCCATAATTTTATTTATACAAATATCAATAATAACTTCATCGCTTGGGGTAAAGCCGTGTTCTTTCCTAAGGTCTATAATTGTATCGTAAAGAGAAACTGCATTATTATCTTTCCAAAAAAGCAGAATAGGCAATTCTTGCCGAGAAATTCCTTTTCCGCCGTTAAAATTAATCAGTTTGATGGTCTGCAATAATAAAAGTAATGGAATATTATCATTTAGAACTTTTACAAATGGGTTGCTTCTTTGAGAACGTGCAAGGGACTGCAAGAAAACTTGCTGTTCTTTTTCCGGATTTTCTAATGAAACAGAGATTTCATCGTTTGCAGATATTTCAACTTTCACTATTTCTGCAAGAATATTTCCTAACTCTGAAAATTCAATTTTATATCCATTCTTGAAATAAATAAATCCAAGTTCTTTTGCTAAATCAAAAATAGTTGCAAACCTACTTGGGTATCCCCAGTCAAATCCAGCTTCTTTATGTTTTTGAGGGTTGTCTTTCTGAATTTTTTCAACATCATTTTTATCTAATAGTTTTGTGGCAAACTCCCCAGATGATGTCTGTTTCCAGATATTTTTTATTTTATCTGCAACTTTCATAGGTCTATAAAGTCCGTAGCGAATCAGTTCCCCTACAATATCAGTTGCAAGTTCATCAGTTAAAATCTGGTTTTCAAACTTTTTCAGAACATAAAGGTTGTATTTTATTCTTTCGGGATTTCTGACTGTCGTTGTGTATAACAACGGTTTGTATTCGGCATTTCTTGTTTTCTTTTCATTCATAATTAGTTATCAAAACCTCCCTGAATGTTTTTATTGTATTATCGTGATAGTTTATATAATTACTTTTTATCGGGTGGATGCTATATTTTCCAGCCCATTTTAATAGTTCTGTGTTTTCTTTACCCTTGTAATCTATAACATTTGACATGGCAAACTTGATGTCTCTTTTATCAAAATCATCTAACAAAGCACAAAGGTCAAAATCATCGCTCTGATTCCATATTTTATTATATTCGCTTGATGTAATTAGATATGGCGGGTCAAGATAGATAAAATCATTTTTCGTAAGGTTGATATTTGAAAGAAAAACTTTGTAATCAATATTTGACCAGTGAGGATTTTTTTTATTGGTAAGTTCTACGTAATTTACAAGGGAATCATATACATTTTGATTAAAATCAACATTTCCAACAGGAAGATTAAATTCTCCCTTTTGATTAAAGCGTAACATTCTGTTGAAACCGTAAATTAAAAGTAAATATAAATCTGCAATATCAGTTCTGTCAGAATTATTGTATTTTTCCTTTAGCTGTTTATAAAATTCATTGTTGTATTTTGCAAAATATGTCTTTACATATTTTGCTTTTATTTCATCAGGAACGTTTTTTCCTTTGTAAGAACATGAAAAATTATATTTTTCGATTTTTAAGAAAAGAATATTCAATAAATCATCAGAATTTGAAAATGATGATAAATATTTATGTATTGAAATGATATTTTCGTCTATATCATTTTCGTAAAATTCATTTGCCTCAACATTTAAAAAAACGGAACCACCTCCAACAAATGGCTCGATAAACTTATCAATTTTTTTTGGAAAATATTTTTTGAGTTCTGGAATTAGTTTATATTTATCACCTGTATAAAACAAAGGTGAACGTATTTGCTTTATTTTTTTCATTTTACCTTTGTTATGTACAACAACTCTTGATGATTTTCTAAATCTGTTTTACCGGCATTAAAGAATCTATAGTCTTTTGCAAATTTTTTTGTTTCACCTTTTTCGTGCAGGATTTCTTCTATTTCTTCAAGTTCTATTTTATTTTTTGAACTTCCGCTTTTTGAGTTGTATGTATTATTGTATGAAACAGCGAGGTACTTTGCATCAAGATTTTTTATTAAATCAGAAAATGCTTGTGGTGCTTGAGATGTGCAATATCTGCTCATATTTTCTGCCGGAGGTTTCATGGCAACTCCAGACAAAACAGGTTTGTCCCATTTTACAAGCGTTTCATAGACATGATAAAAACGAGAATATTGTCTGGAATTATACGGTGGATCTATGTAAACCAAATCAGATTTTAAAGTTTTTGCAAGTTCATTAGAATCTTCTTGAAAAATCTTAAGGTTAGAAAAACGCTGAACATCTATCAGTTTTAATTTCAACGGAGTTGGTTTTATCGGCTTTTTTATGTAGGCTTCAAAGTGCCCCAATGTGTTTGCTGTTTTGTCGATATTATAAATCAGAGTTGCAAGCAAAATGGAATATTCTTTTTCGGTTAATTTGGATTTACTGTTTTCAATATCTTCTCTGATAAAACCTATCAGTTTTGACTTTTCATAATCAAAATATTTGCCTCCGAAATTTACAGAAAAATAATTATCGTTGATTTCTTTCGGATCTAATGAATTGTATTTACTTAATTTATCTGCGATTTTTTCCTTGTTCCATTCAGAATCTTCAAAAAATGCTCTGTAAATGATGTGATTTGAATATAAAGTGTCGTTCATAATTACATTCGGATAAAGTTGAAGCATTTTCTTTGTGATTACACCTGTGCCGGCAAACATATCAGTGGCAGTCTGTATGTCTTTTGTATTTTTACTGATAATTTCAAAGATCCAGTCTGTTAATTTTTGTTTACAGCCAATATATCTACGACTTTCAAGAGGAATCGTTGCTCCCGGAAGAGACTCTGCTGCAATTGACAGATAGTTTCCGTTTGATTCCAGTTTTTGTTTTGCTACATCAAGAACTTGTTTTTGATTTGGAGTGTCTTTTATTATTTCTAAAATCTTGTCACTTTCACGCTGTATCTGAAGTTGATTTGAATCAATATTGTAAAATTTTGCAAGAATGAAAATCTGATCATCTGTAGGAAATCTACTTCCTGATTCTATTCGACAAAGCTGGCTTTCTTTTATTCCTGTTTTATTTTGAATTTCCAGTAGAGAAAAACCTTGTTCTTCCCTTATATTTTTTAAGACAGTTCCAATGTACATATTAATTTTTCCAACTGTTGTCAATTTTAGTAGAAAACAGTTTTTTTTGCTAGTAAAACACATTGTTTCTATAACGGTTTTATTTGTTTAGGATTTTTTTTCTTATTGTGCGAAAATTTTTATTCACTGTCTAAGTTGTTTCTTGTTTATAAAATTCTTGGGAAACGGCTGTTTTTTACCATAACCAAAACTTATACTGAGCAAAAAAACATTATATTTTAAATATTCTTCCGTGTGATTTATATTCTTTTTAGAATGCGTTAGGGATGCTTGCCTGACAACTTTCGTTGTCAGGCTGCGAGTTTGCTTTCGCAAACTCTTTATTTTACGTGTGCGCTAAAGCGCACGCCCTAACGCTTATGCGTTAGGGATAGTAGCACTCGCAAACCTACGGTTTGCTTACGAGTTTTCTTACGAAAACTCGCATAAAAAATAAAAGCATAAACGAAGCGGAGGAATGAGCCGCGCTTAGACAGCGAAGTGCAGATAGCCCGACCAGAGCGTAGCGAGGGGAACGCCCAGCGAAACTTCAAGGTTACGCCAACAAAATCACTAGAAATAAGAAATAACGAGGTAGGTATGAAAACTTTTAACGAAAATCCGTGGGAATTGGTTTACGACGGAGCGATTACAAAAAATGTCAAGGGCAAGGTGAATATCCGGCCGGTAACTTACGATTTGAATGGAATTGCGATTTCGGCGAATCTTTATCTTCCTGCGGACTATGACGAGGCTAGTTCAAAAAAATATCCTGCGGTTACGGTGGCTCATCCGAACGGTGGATGCAAGGAGCAGGTTGCGGGATTGTATGCTCAAAAACTGGCGGAAGCTGGCTACATCACAATTGCGGCGGATGCGAGCTATCAGGGGGCAAGCGGCGGTGAACCTAGGCTTCGCGACTGGCCGGCAAATAGAATCAACGACATTAGCGGAATGGTTGACTATCTTGTTCAGCTTAAAAAAGTTGACAGCGCAAGAATCGGCTCGCTTGGAATCTGCGGTGGCGGCGGCTACACTCTTGCTGCAAGCCAGACCGACAAGAGAATCCGCGCGGTTGCGACTCTTTCAATGTTCAACTCCGGACGCGTAAGAAGAAACGGTTTTAGCGACAAGCAGATTGCCACGATTCAGGAGCGGCTTTTGAGGGCAAGCAACGCGCGCAACGAGGAACTTAAGGGCAACATTCTTTATGAAGGATTTTTGCCTCCTCACAAGGACGACGCAGAACTTCGTGCGATTATGGAAAAACAGAGCGAAGGTCTTTACAAGGACGGAATCGACTACTACGGACTTTCTTACCGACATCCGCGTGCGACTGGAAGCTACACAACTGAATCTTTTCTAAAACTTATGGCGTTCGATGTTGAAGACAGAATGGACTTAGTAAACCAGCCGCTTTTAATGATTGCAGGCTCTGCCGCAGACACGCTTTATATGACAGAGGACGCTTTTAAAAAGGCGAGCGGAACTGACGATAAGGAACTTTACCTGATTGACGGCGCATCCCACATCAAGACTTACTGGAAGAGCGAATACGTTAATGACGCGGTAAATAAGCTTTCGGGATTCTTTGGGGGAACGGCTGTAGAGGAAGAGAAATAGGCGGAATTTTATATTCCGTCTTCCCCCTGCCAAGAATATATTGAAGAAGAACGTTTACTGTTTTGCAGTAATAATCTGATTTATTAAAAAATAAAGTTCTTTCTGCCGAAAAGTTAAAAGAAAGTATACAGTAAAGACTTTGGCTTTTTGGCGGGAGAAACTTATGTCACAGATAGAAAATATCATTACTGCAAAAGAATATTCACTTCAGGATGTATTAGCAAATAAAAAATATACTGTAGATTTTTTCCAGCGAGCATATAGCTGGACAGAAGAAAATATTACTCAACTTGTGTTTGATTTGACAGAAGCTTTCTATGCAAATTATCGTCCAGGTGATAATACAGACAGTATCGACAATTATAATTCCTACTACATGGGACCTATTGTGCTATGCGAAAAGGAAGGTGTAGATAGCATTGTTGATGGACAACAGAGAATTACGTCTCTTACATTATTATTGATATATCTTAAACATAGAACAGAAAAAATTGACTCATTTGAATTTGCAGATAATTTGATTTTTTCCACTAAACGAGGCGTCAGGTCTTTTAATATTCAGATTCCAGAAAGGGAAAAATGTCTTAGAGAACTTTATGAAAACGGTTCTTATGAAATAAAAGATGATGATGAAATTTCTGTTAAAAATATGGCAGAACGCTACATCAACATTACTAATTCATTTCCAGAAGAAATGTCTAATGAAGCCATGGAACTTTTTATATACTGGCTTTATGAAAAAGTAATTCTTGTAAAAATTACTGCAACCTCTGATAAAAATGCGTACATGATTTTTGAAACAATGAATGACCGTGGCTTAAGTCTGTCTTCTACAGATATGCTAAAAGGATTTATTCTTTCAAAATATACTAATGTATTATTGCGTAAAACTAGAGAAGATAAATGGAAAAAAGAAATGCAGGACTTATTCTTTTATGGAAAAGGTTCTGAATATCAGTTTTTTCAGGCATGGTTTCGCTCTCAATTTGCTGTAACAATTCGCCAGAGTAAGGCAGGTTCAGTAAATCAGGATTTTGAAATTATTGGTGAAAGATTTCATTATTGGTTCCGTGAAAACTATGACAAAGGTTTACTAAAAGAAGCTATAGCATCGAATATTGAAAATTTTATGGATAACAATTATTCATTTTACTTGAAATATTTCTTGTTGATAAAAAAAGCAGAGATGGAGTTTAATTCAAAACTTTCGCATGTATACTATGCTCATCTATGGGGTATTGCAGAATCATTGAAATATCCTCTTTTCCTAGCTCCTTTGAAAATAACAGATTCTGATGATGTTTGTATTCAAAAAATCGATCTCGTTGCAAAGTTTATTGATGCTTTTTGTGTAAGACGCTCAGTTAATTTCAGATTATTCAGTGCTGCATCACTTCGTTATACAATGTGCAATTTAACAAAAGATATTCGGGGAAAATCGCTAGAAGAATTGAAAGAATCACTTCAACAGGAAATCAATAAAGAAATTTCTAATAACAAAGTAACTTTTGATAACCTTTCAAATTTCAGATTGCATCAGAAAAATTACTTTTTTGTAAAATATTATCTAGCACGTATTACGTCTTATGTAGAATCAGGAGCAAAATTGCCTGATAATTTTGTTAATTATATGCACAATCCCGAATGTAAACCTTTTGAAATTGAACACATCTGGTGCGATCATATAGAAAATCATTCAGATGAATTTGATCAGATAAATGAGTTTGAAGAATGGCGAAACAAGATTGGTGATTTACTACTTTTACAAAATGGTAATAATCAATCTTATAACGATATGCCTTATGAAAAAAAAGTTCCATTTTATAAAAAAGAAAATATACTTGCTCAGTCTTTGTGTAAAGAGACTTATGAACATAATCCAAATTTCACGAATTTTGTTAATTCAGAAACTTTGTCTTTTGTAAATTATGAAACCTTTAAAAAAGTTGAAATATTAAAACGATGTGAACTGTATAGACAAATCAGTGAAAAAATATGGGGAGAGATTTAATTGAGAAACATAAATAATTTATCCCCTGATGCTATAAGTTCCACTGGAAGAGAAAATACATATGCAAATGTTGGTATGAGCCACACAAAAAAAATTAATGAAGTTAATTCTTATATTGCTAAATTGACGACTAATATTTTCTTTAACGATCAGCTTGCATTAAAGTTGCGTGAGTTTAAAGCTTATATTGAATCATATTCTGATGAATTTCCGTTTACTTCGTTTGAAAATGACAGTTTTATCGGTGTTCAGGAAAACTATAAAAAAGAAATTTTTAAGGAAGCTCGCAAAAGAAAGAAAGCAATGAAAACTCTTAAAGATTTTGGATCTGGAAAAGTTCTGACAAAACTTATTGAGTGTATAGAAATTCCTTATAATAATCTTCTTGATTGGCATGGAAAACATGGTGGACCAGATAGCAGAGATCATGCAAAATTATTTGATTTATATAAAGATGAACAATTATTAAAAGAGTTTGAAGAAAAAACATGGTATTTTTATTTTTCTGATGAACAGCCAGAAATGTATTATTTTGACTATTTTACAAAAGTTGTAAGTAATAGATACAATCTTATCGCATATCTTTATTTCATAAAAAACTGTTCAAAATATTTACCCATAGCTACAAGGACTTTTGATACCTTTTTCGATGAATGTGGTCTGGATTTTAAAACAGTAAAGAAATGTTCATGGGAAAATTATTATGAATACATTTCAATTCTTGATTATATAAAACAGTTCTTACGAGATAATCTTGATTCAGATGCTTGTTTAATAGATGCTCATTCTTTTATCTGGATTTTAGAAAGACAGTACAAATA
>CAVCIJ010000155.1:0-3349 GCA_963601995.1 bacterium
TTATAAGCCGACCAGAAACCAGATTGTCAGTTGCATTTTTTAAATCTTCTGCAGTAAGAGAATTTTTCTTTTCGAACCAAGTGCCAGTTTTTGCAGCAGAAGACGCAGCAGCTTCTGCCTTTGCATCCAGCTCCGCATCAAGTTTTTTTTTCTCCAAATCATTAAGTTTTTTGTTTATGCGCTCAAAAGTCGGCTTGTGAATCAAAGGTTCAGTTCCCGGTCTCGAATTGTGTCTGATTTCGCGGGAAACACTGAACGGCCGCTCAGTTTTATTTTCAGAATTGTTCAAATCGCCAGCAGGATTATTTTTTTGAAAAGAAGTTTGTTTTTTTTGCGAAGAATTTTTTTGATAATTTTTTGCTGCAAAATCCTTAAGTTCCATAAAAATATTTTAGTTTATACGACGCTCTTGTTCAATATTTTTTTCTGGAGTAAATTCATCAAGTAAAGGTCTTTCGCGGCTACGCAAAACACGGTGGTTGAGTTCGCAAGTTTACGATTTTACGCAAATTTTGAAATAAAACTCGATGAGTAAAATACTAAAACTATTCTACTTTCTGAGATCCGACTAGTGCTTAATTTTTTACTGATTTTTTTGCATTTATATGCTCTTTAAAAACACGAGAGGACTGAAAAAATCTTTTCAGCCCTCCTTTTTTTTACAAAAAATTTAAATTTTTTAAATCAAATTATATCCGCCATAAATGACGCTGCAAAAAGGTTCTTAAAATCAACCGTAAGTTGCAATAAATACGCCTGCCGCAATTGCAGTTCCAATAACTCCCGAAACATTTGGTCCCATAGCATTCATCAAAAGGAAATTTGAAGGATCATATTCAAGTCCAAGTTTGTTTGAAACACGTGCTGCCATAGGAACAGCACTAACTCCGGCAGATCCAATAAGCGGATTGATTTTTTTGTCTTTTGGCAAAAAGAGATTCATAAGTTTTGCCATAAGAACACCGCCTGCAGTAGCAATAGCAAATGCAAAAAGTCCAAGCAAAATAATACCAAGAGATTTTCCATTCATAATTTTTTCTGGAGTCATCTGGCTTCCAACTCCGAGCGAAAGAAGAATTGAAACAATGTTCATCATTTCATTTTCCATTGTTTTAGAAAGCCTTTCTATAACACCGCAGTTCTTTACAAAATTACCGAATGCCAGCATTCCAATAAGAGGAGCTGCTGCCGGAAGAAGAAGCAATGTAAGAATAAGGAGCACAAGAGGGAACAAAGTACGCTCAACCTTGCTTACAGGACGAAGCTGCTCCATATGAATCAATCTTTCTTTTTTAGTAGTCAAGGCTTTCATAATAGGAGGCTGAATCATTGGAACAAGTGCCATATAAGAATATGCAGCAACTGCAATTACCGCCATAAGTTCAGGGGCAAGTTTTGCAGCAACATAAATTGATGTAGGACCGTCCGCACCGCCAATAATAGAAATCGCAGCCGCCTGAAGAATATTGTAATCAAAAACACCTGGAATCATATTAAGCAGAGCAACACCAAAAAGAGTAAAGAAAACTCCAAGCTGGGCGGCTCCTCCTAAAAGTGCCATTTTTGGATTTGCAATAAGCGGACCAAAATCTGTCATTGCACCAATTCCCATAAAAATCAGCATTGGGAAAAACTCGTTTCCAACTCCAGCCTTGTAAATAATGGCAAGCATTCCGTCCGGAAGATCGCCCATTCCAGCTCCAGGAATATTTACAAGAATCGTTCCAAATCCAATCGGTATTAAAAGAAGTGGCTCAAAACCACGTCCAGCACCAAGATAAACAATCAAAAATCCAATTGCAATCATCAAAAGATACTGCCAGCCCGGAGCAGTTTCAGCAAAATCATCTCCAGACTCTTTTGCAATTTCTGCAGCAGCTTCTTCAGCCTTTTGTTCAGCAAGTTCTTCTGGACTTACAGTATGAATCATCTTGTAAATTCCAGTTGTGTGCCACATATTTACAACAAATGTCTTAATTGAAATATCATATTTTCCATTCCAATTCTCAGTGCCTGGAATAACTCTTTCAATTCCAGAACTTTCAGCGGAAGCTGCACTTTCTGTGTTCTGAGCAAAAACCTTTCTTGAACCAAATGAAAGAACCGATGCAAACGCCATTATTGCAAGCATTACAAATGCAATTTTTTTATTATTTTCTGATTTCGTATTAGGCATAACCATTCCTTTATGATGAAATTTCCAAAACTTATATTAAAAAAATAACCTAAAAAAACTGTATTTTAAGCCACCATACAATCACTAAGAATCAGCATAACGGCTTAAAAACCAAAGTCATTTTCAATTTTACTGAATTTCAGCAATAGCCTGATCATTTGCAAGCTGAGAACCTACTGCCGCAAGGAAATGAACTTTTCCATCCACAGAAGCCTTAATTTCAAGTTCCATTTTCATTGATTCAATAATAACAATGTTATCTCCTCTCTTTACTGAAGAGCCTTCTGCAACGGCAGTTCTAAGGAATACGCCGGCAACAGGAGCCTTTACAACAGTTCCACCCTTGCTTACAGGAGCAGGAGAAGAAACAGCTGGAGAAGAAACAGGTTTTGGAGCAGCTTTTACAACTCCGCCAATTGTTGCAAGAACCTGATCACTTTGAATCTGACTTCCAGCAGCAACAGAATATGTAATTGTTCCAGATTCAATAGCCTTAACTTCAAGTTCCATTTTCATTGATTCAATAATGATTACAGTGTCGCCTTTGTTAACCTTTGTACCGTTAGCAAAGCACTGCTTAAGCAAAGTTCCGGCAACAGGAGCCTTTATATCAACTCCGCCAGCAGAAACTGCAGCAGCTGGAGAAGAAGCAGCCTCTCCAAATGCAACATTATATGAATTTCCGTTAACACTGATATTTCCGTTTCCATCAGAACTTACATTGTATGAAGAACCGTTTACTGTAATTGTATAAAGTCCTCCGTTTGAAGATTTTGAAGATTCCTTTGGAGTTTCTTTTAAAGCAAATGCAGATTTTGCATCAACAGGACCATTTTTGCGCTCAGCAAAGAATTTCGGAGCAACCTTAGGGAACATTGCATAAGTAAGAGCATCCTCATCACTTCCGTCTCCGCCATTAGCCTTGCTTTCCTCAATCATTTTGTCCCATTCAGGTTCAATTAAATCTGCAGGGCGGCAAGTTACAACGCTGTCCATTTTGTTAAGTTCAAGAGCTTTTCTTACAAGATCCGCATTTGGTTCTGCAGGAAGTTTTCCATATCTTCCAACAAGAAGATCACGGAATTCTCCTGTCATTCTTTCGTAGCGGCCAAAAAGTACATTAAATACAGCCTGAGTTCCAACAATCTGCGATGTAGGAGTTACAAGCGGAAC
>CAVCIJ010000156.1:0-3439 GCA_963601995.1 bacterium
ATCCCCAAAAAAACAGGCTTGAGCAGGAGCGAATTTCGCAAAAGTGGATAAAAGAGCAGATAAAATCGACTAATTAAGAGAAACTCTAAAAAAGTATCGAAAATGATTTTTTACAAAAAAACTTAAGTTTAGGATTTTACAAGTAACAAATTTTTTTAGGGTCAAAAAATTCAGATTTTTAAATCTTTTTTAAAACATCAACTAAATGACTGCTTGCGCCAAAAAGTTCTGGCCGCTGGCAAGTTGACAAATGATATTCTAAAAAAAGCTTAAATTCTTCTTCATCAAGAGAATTCAACATTTGCCGCATATAATCGCTTGCTCCGTCTTGTGCAAACATTTCTATTCTTTGCAGCAGAGATTTTTTCTGAAGTGAATTTATATCTTCGAGCCGCAGATAACTGTACAAATCTTTTTCCGTTGTAAGTGCATGAAAATCTTTTGTAAGTGTTTTATTTTGCACACATTCCTTGATTTTATGTTTTGAAAATGCGTACATCAAAATACTGTATTCATTCAGAATATAAGCAGCAAAAATTATTCCGCCTTTTTTTGTAACACGCCTGGCTTCACTAAGAGCCTTAAGTTTTTCATCCTCTGTTTGCAGATGATAAAGCGGTCCGAACATAATCGTTAAATCAAAACTTTCATCAGCAAGAAAATGCAAATCCATTGCGTTTCCAGGCCAAATTTTTATGTGCTCGTGCTTTGCTGCCATTACATCAAGATTTCGCTTTACAAGTTCAACTGCCGTAACATCAAAACCTTCTTTTGCAAGTGCTACGGAATATCGACCGGTTCCAGCACCAATATCAAGAATTTTCGCATTTTTGTTTTCGCCAAGATATTTATGAATAAAATGCATACTTGTTGTAAATTCCACTGTTCCGTGTCTTGTGCCAAGTCTGTGCTCTTCATTGAATTTATTGTAGTATTTTTCAAGTTCAGTCATAATTTTCCTGCTTTGATTTTTTTTCTTCGACCGCAAGCCGCTCTCGCTGTGTATTTTGCTTTGAAAATACACAGCCACAATATTGCTGTCTGTACAATCCGTATTCTCTGCTGAGTTCAAGACTTCTCTCAAAACCGCCGTTTTTCTTGAAATCAGAAGGAAGCCATTTTGGACTTACAGAATTTTCATTTTGATTTTTTTCATCTTTCTGATTTTCTTCAAGTTCAAATTTTTTGCAGAGATTTTTTCCAATCAGATTTATTTTTTGTGCATCCTTAAAAGGGCTTATTGAAAGAGTTGTACACAAATAATCAAAATTATTTCCCTTTGCATATAAATATGATTTTTTTAAGCGGAATTCGTAACATCTTTTGCACCGCTCACCTTTTTCTTTTTCAAGGGCAGCTTCTGGATGATTTTTTATATCAACTGCGTCATAAAATTCCTGAGCTTCGTAATAAGATTTTACAAATTTTACATGATTTTTCTGAGCAATTTCAAAACGCGACAAAAAATTTTCAAGTTCGCAAAGCCGCCTTTCGTATTCTTCCGGCGGAAAAATATTCGGGTTATAATAGAAGATTGTTATATCAAAATATGAACTTAAATATTCAATCACATAAGAAGAACAAGGGCCGCAGCAGGCATGCAAAAGCAATTTTGGACGAATTTTATTCTGTTCAAGAAAAGAAAGTATTTTTTTTGTCTGCTTGTGAAGAGGTGTGTTTGAATAAGAAAAATCAGTCTGCGAAAAATTTTTCATATTCCTACTTTACCACGAAGTCAGTTTTTGATAAATTCAATTCAGCAAGTAATTTTCAGCGTATGCTGAATTTTTTGCATCTATCACAGATGTTACGTTTGCGATGAATGGCGGCTGACTTCGTTTGCATACAGCCTAATGAGCTTAAGAGAAAATTTCTCTACGTCTCCTATCCCACATCACCAAGTAATTCAACCGATACATTTTTTATTTTTCTCATTTTTACACGGACTTAAGAAAAATTTGCTAAGGAAAGTTCTAAAAATTTTATTTTAAAAAACTGCCCTAAAAAGATTTTAATCTTTCTTAGTAAGTTCACGTTAAAAATTTGATTTTTTCAGGAGATTTGTATGAACAAGTACATGAAGCGTTATTTAATTGACGCAATGAGTGGAATGGCGCAGGGACTTTTTGCTTCGCTTTTGATTGGAACAATTATTAAAACACTTGGACAACAGCTTTGCCGTTTAGGTAGCAATCCAGTTTTTGATTTTTTGGTAACTGCCGGAAACTTTGCTACTGATCCGCACGTTGTTGGAGCAGCAATGGCAATTGGAATCGGCTATGCAATGCAGGTTCCTGCACTTGTACTTTTTTCTTTAGTTGCAGTCGGAAGTGCAGCAAATGTTACTGGTGGTGCCGGCGGTCCTTTAGCAGTTTTGATTATTGCAATTATTTCTGCTGAACTTGGCTGTCTTGTAAGCAAAAAAACAAAGGTTGATATTCTTGTAACTCCACTTGTAACAATTATTTCTGGAGCTCTGCTTACAATTTTAACTGCAAAATGCATTGGAATGGCTGCAAGTGCATTTGGAAATTTGATTATCTGGGGAACAAAATTAAAGCCTTTTTTAATGGGAATGCTGATTTCATCTCTTGTAGGAATTGCGCTTACACTGCCAATTTCTTCGGCGGCAATTTGTGCTGCACTTGGACTTACCGGTCTTGCTGGTGGCGCTGCTGTTGCAGGATGTTGTGCTCAAATGGTTGGCTTTGCAATAATGAGTTTTAGAGAAAATAAATGGAGCGGACTTGTTTCTCAGGGACTTGGAACTTCTATGCTGCAAATGCCAAATATCATAAAAAATCCACGCATTTGGATTCCAACAATTCTTGCTTCACTGATTACAGGTCCAATTTCTACCTGCGTATTTAAAATGGAAATGAACGGTGCAGCAGTTTCTTCAGGAATGGGAACTTGCGGACTTGTAGGTCAAATTGGCGTAATTACAGGCTGGTATTCACCAAGCGAAGCTGCAGTTGCACATGGAGCTGTTGCTATTCTTCCAAATTTTTGGGATTGGTTTGGGCTCATTATGATTTGCTTTATTTTGCCTGGCGTTTTGAGTTGGGCATTTACTCTTCTTCTTAGAAAAATCGGCTGGATTAAAGACGGAGATTTATCGCTTGAACCTGCTAGCGGAGTAAGTGCAAAACTCACTGTAAGCACAGAAAAAGACGAAGAAATAAAAGATAAAGTTGAAAACTAAAATCTAATGAAAACTAAACATAATTGAAGAAACTTGTAGTTTTGACTAAAATAACAGTTTGAATAGCTGCGATCATAGATTTTAATAAACACGTATTTTTTTTTCGCAGCACAAGGGAATCAGAAATGGAAAATTCTAAGAGAACTGTAACTTGCGGCGAACTTACAAAGGCCGATGTTGGTAAAAAAGTTGTATTGAACGGCTGGGTAAGCCGCACACGCGACCTGGGCGGAC
>CAVCIJ010000157.1:0-5102 GCA_963601995.1 bacterium
CAGGAAATGTCCTGCACCTTACATTCAAAATTTGGCGAAGGTCTTTTAAAAGAGGGCGAAAAAGAAGACGTTAGAATTTGGATTGCTGTCGGAAACGAAAATGAAAAGCGGCGGGTTCTTGCCTTTGAAGAAATGATTCCTGCTGATGCTTATTTATGGTCGCGTTATCGTGAAGACAAAAAACTTATGGAGCGCTTTGTTGAACTTACAGAATTTGGCAAGAGCAAAAAAAACGAAACTTTCGGCATTGTAGAAGATGACGCTGTAATAAAAAATTCTACGATTATAAAGGATGCAAAAATCGGAAAAAATGCTTACATTAAAGGTGCATTCAAATTAAAGAACATAACAATTCTTTCTTCGCCGCAGGAACAGAGTCAGGTTGGAGAAGGCGTTGAAATGGTCAATGGAATAATGGGTTTTGGCAGCCGCGTTTTTTACCAGGCGATTGCAGTTCGTTTTGTAATCGGCCGGAACTGCCAGTTAAAGTACGGTGCGCGTCTTTTAAATTCAGTGCTTGGCGATAATTCCACAATTTCCTGCTGCGAACTCTTAAATAATCTGATTTTTCCGTTTCACGAGCAGCACCACAATTCATCATTTTTAATTGCTTCAACTGTGATGGGACAGAGTAATATTGCATCAGCGGCAACAATCGGCTCAAATCACAATTCTCGCAGTCCTGACTGCGAGATGATTGCCGGCAGAGGATTTTGGCCTGGTCTTTGCTCTGACTTTAAATTCGATTCAAAATTTGCGTCTTTTGTTCTTGCGGCAAAAGGAAGTTATCTTAACGAAGTGAACATAATCTATCCTTTTTCAATGCTTGCTCCGGCAGACAGTTTGGGCAGAATACACATAATTCCTGCTTACTGGTTTTTGTACAATATGTTTGCAATTGCACGCAATCAGAACAAATTCAGCACCCGCGACAAAAGAATTATAAAAGTTCAGAACATTGAAACAAATCCCTTTGCGCCTGACACAATGGAAGAAATCATAAATGCTCTTGAAAAAATAATTTCTTTGACTGCTGATTATTTAACGCTTGATGATAAAAAATGTGCAGAAATGACGCAGACAAATCCAAAACCCGAACTTCTTGCTGAATTTAAAAAACGACTTGAAGATTCTTCTTCAAAAGATCAGATTTATCAGATTGCAAAAGATTATCTTCATCAAAATCCAGATTCAAAATATCTTCTTTTTGACAAATTTGCACAGAAAAAGTACGGTGCCTTAATTTACAAGCCGGCGCAGGCATATAGAGAATACCGTAGAGGCTTAAAATATTTTGTAGCAAACTCGCTTATTGAGTGGGCGGATAAAAATAAAATTGAATCATTAACACTTAAAAATATAGAAGAACTTGAAAAAATTCCTCTCTACAAAAATTGGATGAATGCCGGCGGACAGATAATTCCTCAGGAAAAAATTTATGAACTTTTTGATTTTATAAAATCAGGAAAAATTCAAAACTGGACTCAGGTTCACGAATTTTACGATGAATGCCAAAGATATTATGTTGAATACAAGGCGCGCTATTCAATTTACATTCTGGAATATCTTTACAGCAGAAAAATTTCGAATTTTTCGCCAAAACTTTGTGCTGACATTCTGCATGATGTAATTCATGTTTGCCAGGCTATGCTCGATGCTTCTTACAAAACGAGGGAAAAAGATTTTACTGACTATTTCCGCACAATTACGTTCAGAAATGATGATGAAAAAAAAGCCGTACTTGGAACAATCGACGATAATGAATTTTTAAAAACGCTCAAGATTAGCACAGAAAATCTTATAAATCGCTTGAATCTCCTTGTAAAGAATTTTGATTCCGAAGTTTAAGAGTAATTCTGCGTTCTCTGTTTTGCATAAAAGTCAGCTTTTTAAGAAATTATTTTTTTTAGGAAAATTTTTCCTTGTTGACAATAAAAATTACAAGTTGTATAAAATACCTATGAATAACAAAAAACTCCTTCTACTATTGCTAAGTTTCTCTTTTGTGCTAAAGCATTAGGCGTTGAGTTTTTCTTGTTTAAAAATCTATGAACTTTAAGAACACAGACCTGTTGCTTTGGCAGCAGGTCTTTTTTTTATGTTCAGAAAGTTCAATAAAAAAAATAATGGAGAGTAAAATGCCAGGAATGAATCCAAATGGAAAGTATGCCCCAATCGGTTACGTTGAGTTGCCAAACCGCAAATGGCCATCTGCAAAAATAACAAAGGCACCTGTCTGGTGTTCAGTTGATTTGCGAGATGGAAACCAGGCCCTTGTAGATCCAATGGGAATTGAAACAAAATTAGCTTTTTTCGATGTCCTTGTAAAATTAGGATTTAAAGAAATTGAAGTTGGATTCCCTGCTGCCAGCGATACAGAATATGATTTTTGCCGCCGTCTTATTCAGGAAAATCACATTCCTCAAGATGTTACAATCCAGGTTTTGTGTCAGGCACGCGAAAAACTTGTTCACAAAACAATGGAAGCAATAAAAGGCGCTCCAAAGGTTATTTTCCACATTTACAATTCAACATCCCGGGCTCAAAGAAAGTACACCTTTAACAAATCAATGGAAGAAATAAAGCAGATTGCCATTGATGGTGTAAGGTGCATTAAATCCTGTATGAACGAAGAAGACAGAAAAAGAATCCGTCTTGAATATTCTCCTGAAAGTTTTTCAATGACAGAAATTGACTACGCAATCGAAGTCTGCGAGGCTGTAAAAAATGAATGGGGCTGCTCTCCGGAAGATAAAATCATCTTGAATCTTCCAACAACCGTTGAGTGTTATACTCCAAATGTCTATGCCGACAACATCGAATATTTTGCTTCAAAAATTACAAATCGCGACAGCGTTATAATTTCAACACATTGTCACAATGACCGCGGAACTGGAGTTGCTTCCTGCGAACTTGGTCTTCTTGCCGGTGCTGACAGAGTTGAAGGTTGTCTTTTTGGCAACGGAGAACGCACCGGGAACCTCGATATTGTAAATGTTGCGCTCAATATGTTCAGTCAGGGAGTTGATCCAGAACTTGACTTTACTCATATTGAAGAACTTGCTTCTCTTTACACTCAGTTTACAGGAATGGAAGTAAATCCGCGAATGCCTTATGCTGGCGAACTTGTGTTTACTGCATTTTCTGGAAGCCATCAGGATGCAATCCGCAAGGGAATGGCAGCACGTACAAAAATGGACAAAAATGCACTTTGGGACGTTCCATATCTTCTTATTGATCCTCATGATATTGGCCGCCAGTACGAAGGAATCATCAGAATTAACAGCCAGTCCGGAAAGGGTGGCGCAGCATATATTCTTGAGCAGAATTACGGTCTTATGCTTCCAAAGGCAATGCATCCGGCTCTCGGCGAACTTGTAAAGAATGCCGCAGATAAGGCTCAAAGAGAACTTAAGCCGGAAGAAATTTACAATCTCTTTGTAAACCAGTGGTTTGAAAACAAAAAGAATATGTCAATTCTTGACCTGGCAGAAACACACGTGGAAGGAAAAAGTGCAGATGACGAAGCAAGTATGTGTCGCGGCGTTATCTTGTGGAAGGGCGAAAAAATTGCAGTCGGTGGAAAAGGAAACGGTCCTCTTGATTCATTCTCAAATGCACTCAAGAATACTCCAACTCCTGCATTCGACATAACATTATTCCACGAACACATCGTCGGAAAAGGAAACAATACATCTGCTGTTGCTTACGTTCAAATTACCTGCGAAGACGGAAATCAGTATTGGGGCGCCGGAAAGTCAACAAATGTCGGTCGTGCCGGAATTGCTGCTGTTGTCAGCGCATTAAATCAAGGAAATTTCTAAAAATTTCATTTTTACAGCGGAATTTTTTCTTCAAAAAGTTCCGTTTTTTTTTCTTTGGAGCGAATTTCTTTACTTACGGCCTGCCTTCCGCGGTTCCGCTTCGCTCCAGTTTTTTCAAAACCTTCGTCGCTCCACGCAGGGCTAGGCTTTTTTCCGCCTGAAAATTCCTTTAAAATTTATAAAAAAAATTATTTTTCGCTTTTTTTTTGCATTTATAGATAAGAGGCAATTTTTTTTAGAATGGAAAATTTTTTTAATAAAAAAAAGGAGTTTGATTTTTCAAACTCCTTTGAGCTATTGCAGATTCGAACTGCAGACAGCCGCCTTAAAAGGGCGGTGCTCTACCTACTGAGCTAATAGCCCCCGCGTTTTTGCAACGTGAAAGTAATATATATCTTAAAAAAAATTATGTCAACAGAAAATAAAGATTTTTTACTTTTTTTTTACTTTTTTTATCATTTTTGACTGTATCTTGGTTTTATACTGCTTTTTTTAGAACTTTTCATAATTTTATAATGGAAGCACTAAAAATTACAGTTTTTAGAGATGACTTTAAATGTCATAATTGCATTATATATTTTTAGATGTTATAATTTTTTCTTAGCAGTCTCTTGACTGGAGGTATATTTTTATGAAAAAAATCTTTTTGGCTTCACTTGTAGCTTTTATGTCTTTTGCAGTTTTTGCAGTTGATCCAGAACTGATTGAAAATATCAATTCAAAACTTGTTCTTATTCAAGGCGGCAGTTTTGAGATGGGAAGCGAAGGCTTTGAAAAAAACGAAACTCCAATTCATACAGTAAAATTGAACAGTTATTACATTCTTAATACTGAACTTACTCAGGAAGAATACAAGGCTGTTACGGGGCATAACTTTTCAAATAACAAGGGCAGCAAACTTCCTGTCGAAGAAGTCAGCTGGTACGATGCAGTTGTTTTTTGCAATATGCTCAGTGATGCATGCGGCTTGAATCCTGTTTATTCACTAAACGGAAGCAAAAACGTTTCTGATTGGGGCGATGTTCCTCGTATTGATTCAAGTGATGAAGAAAAGGCTTTGTGGAATTCAATAGAATGCGATTTTTCTGCGGATGGCTATCGTCTTCCAACCGAAGCTGAATGGGAATATGCTGCCGGTGCAAGTGAATCTTCTGAGCTTATAGGCACGGCATGGTATAAAGAAAACAGTGGTGAACTTACTCACGCAGTTGCAGAGCAGTCTCCAAACAAAAATGGCCTTTATGATATGAACGGCAATGTCTGGGAATGGTGTCAGGA
>CAVCIJ010000158.1:0-2443 GCA_963601995.1 bacterium
CAGTTAAGCCCTGCTCATCTCCGTAACCAGAATAACCTTCTTTTGTGCCTAAAGCTTTTACGTAATCAAGCATAGCCTGTGTGATGTGCGGAGTCAAAGGCTCAGTTGTATTTCCAATTCCCAGACTGATGATTTTTGCTTCAGGATGCTTAGATTGATATTCTCTTCTTTTTTTTGCAACTTCTGGAAAAAGATAGCCAGCCGAAAGATTTGAAAATCCTTCATTTCGTTTAATCATAGTTCACCTCTTAACAAAAGCAATTATAACGAGAGGATAAATCTTAAACAATCAAAAAAATTTAAAAGAAAGTCAGGACAAAAATTATTTTCTGCTGACTTTGTAAATTCCCGGAAATTCAAAGTCAAATTCTGCAAATTCATCAACTCTGCCAGAGACATAAATACGCCCTTTGTGTGCCTGAGCAATTGTTTTTGCTATTGCAAGTCCCAGTCCGTAACCGCCGGTTGATCTTGCACGTGAATAATCTGAGCGGTAAAAGCGATCGAATATTCTGGAAAAATCTTTTTCTTCAATTCCGTGTCCTGTGTTATAAACTTTTACAAAGCAAATCTGATTGTCTTTTTTGCCGGCTTCAATGCGGATTAAATTTCCCTTTGATGTATTTTTAAATGCGTTGTCAACAAAAATAATTACAAGCTGCTTTATTTTTTCTTCATCGCCGTAAACCGGGAGCATTGAATCTGGAAGTTTTATTTCAAGCTTTTTTTCCTGCTCAAGTGCCACGCATTCAAACGGAAATACTGCGCTTTTTAAGGATTCTGTCATATCGAATGGAAGCATTTGATATTCTGCATGACCGGCGTCATTTTTTGCAAGATAAAGCAAATCTTTTACAAGAGACGACATTCTCTTGTTTTCGGCTTTAATGTAGGAAATCCACTTGTTACCGGGAAATTCATTTTGAAGGACATCAATATTTGCACCAATTACTGCAATCGGTGTTTTTAGTTCGTGGCTGGCGTCTGCAATAAAACGCCTCTGATTCTGCATGGACTCGTAAATCGGCTGCATTGATGAAAGAGAAATTACCCATGAAATTCCGTACGCAAGTAAAAGACAAAGAGCAAAAATCACAATTGAAACTATGCCGAAATTTCTTTGCTGAATAAAATCGCTTTTGCAATCAAGAATTACAAGCAAATATCCATCCGGGCGATCAGAAAAAGTAAAAGTGTAGCCATGAAAAGAACGCGGTGGATTCTTACTTGAATTTTTATAGGAAAGTGCCTTGTAAACTAAGTATCCCTGAGTATAGATATCTGTTGGCAGCATAAAATTTCTTAAAAACTCGTAGGTAGTGCCATTCAAATCAATTAAAACTGAACAGTAATCTCTAAAACTGTCGCTTAGAACAACAGAATCATTAAAATCGTAATTAAAATTATTTTGTTTTTCATGCTGAGGTGGAATGTTTGGGCGAACATAATTCTGCCTTCTTTCATTTTCGTGAAAAGGAAATGGTTCTGGAGGAAGATCGGGTAAATATTCTTTTGGCGGATGAGCAGGATGCGGATCATAAAAACCTTCATTTTCTATAATCTGATCCACAAATTTCTTTGCCCTCGAAGTATTTGAATTCCACAAATAAATATTGTATCCAACTATAAGAATAAGCATAATTAAGGCAATATTAAGCATTGCTGTCATTGAAAATTTAAATCGAAGATATTCAAGACTTAATGTGTTTTTCAAACTGTTTCCTTAATAAAAATAAAATCGCCGGCAAAATTTATTTTTCTTCAAGAGAATATCCAATTCCTCTTGCCGTTCTGATTTTTGTGTCGACTTTTAAAGTCTCCATTTTTTTGCGAAGAAAACTTATATAAACTTCAACATTGTTGTATTCAGCATCACTGTCGCCACCCCAGATTTTTGAAATAATTCTTTCTTTTCCAATAATCTGATGAGGATTATCAAAAAGAAGTTCCAGAATCTGAAATTCCTTAAGAGAAAGTTTTATTGCTTTCTCGCCATTTTTTGAAATTTCGCAGTTGCTTTTGTTGAATACAAGATCTCCAAATTCCATGCAGGTTTCTTTTACATCGCCGCGTCTTCTTGTTAAGGCTCTAACCCGAGCAAGAAGTTCTTCTGTGCTGAACGGCTTTGTCATGTAATCGTCCGCACCAAGATCCAAACCGCGCACCTTGTCATCAATTTCATCTTTTGCCGTAAGCATTAAAACAGGAACTTCATTTTTTTCATCACGAAGTTTTTTTAGAATCGTCCAGCCATCAATTTCTGGAATCATAACATCAAGAATTATGGCATCGTAAATTCCGCTCTGTGCATATTTCAAGCCTTCAGAACCTGTGTAAACCGCGTCAATTCCGTAGCGGTTCTTTTGAAAAATTTCAACCAAAGCCTGAGAAAGCCGAACTTCATCTTCTACAAGCAACAATCTCATAAAATAATCATACTCCC
>CAVCIJ010000159.1:0-2721 GCA_963601995.1 bacterium
GTTTTCTGCAGTGAATACCAGCCTGGTTTCGTACTGTGAAAAAAATCAGTTTGAAACTGTGATGGCAAAGCAGTGGGAAAATAAAAAAATTGCTTTTCATACAAATTATGTTCTTTTTCCGCTTGAAAAAAAGTTAAAAAATTTTGATTACGTTTTTATGATTCGTATATCTTCAATATATGGACCTGTTTGTGCCGTTTATCTTTTTGATTCGCAAAACAAGACTTCAGAATTTGCTGATTTTGCTGATATCGGTGGAAAAGCTGAATCTCACATCAAGGATACAATAAAGTCTTCTCAAATTTTATACTGGTCAAAACGTCTTCCGAAGATATTTGAAAACTTAAGTTCTAGAAATTTTGGTTTTTAAGAGAATATATAAAAATTTCAATTTTTAGAGATGCCATTAGTTTTAAGTATTTTTGAGTTAAGGATAAAAAAAAATGAAAAAAAATGATTTATTTACTTATCTTCTGCTTTCACTTTTAATTCTGGTTTTTAGTCCAGGAAGACTTGCTTACGGTTTAGTTTTGGTTTTGGAATATAATTTTATTTTGTTTTTTTCAATTCTTCTTGCTAAACTGATTTCAATTTTAAATTTGGCTGAACTAAAAAATGTTTGCTTTTGTTTTTCAGTGATTTTTTTAGCTGTGCTTTTTAAGCTTCTTACAAGACTTTATTCGCCAATGATTTCTTTTAATCTTGGAATTTTATTTTATATGCCTGCAATCAGCGTAATTCTTCTTGGAAATATTTATGAAACTACAGAAAAATTTTCCTTTGTAAAAGCATTGCAGATTGTTATGTTCAAGAATTTTTATTTTTCAGTTTTTGCTCTAGTTTTTTTTATTTTGCGGGATTTTTTTGCTTACGGTTCAATAAGTCTTCCTTGCTCACCTGGAGTTTACAATTTGTTTACACTCGGAAATTTTAAATATTCGTTTGTGGGCGTTTTCTTTGCTTCGATTCCTGGTGCCTTGTGTATGACTGCAGTCTCTTATCTTTTGGCTTCAGTTTTAATAAGCAGAAAATCAAAATAAAATTTTGTTTAAAATACATTGATTTTTTAATCAGGAGAAAAAAATGCTCGAAAATTTTTTTAACTATATTTTCTTTTCTTCAATTGTTTTGATTTATGGTGCTGGAGTCGAAAAAACAATTCAAAAAAAGTTTTCATTCATTGAACACACATTAAAATCTGTGAGAATGTTGTTTTGCGTGTGCGGAACTTCAGTTCTTTCATATTTATTCTGCTACAAGATTTTATTCAAATTTGATTTAATTGAAATGCAGCCTTTTGTAAGTATTTTGATTTTTTTTGTAATTTCATTTTTTATCGACATTGCTTTTAAATTTGCAACAAATATTTCTACAGATGATTTTGGAATTTCATTTATTATAATTCTTGTTTCACTCACTGAAAGTTTTTCTGTTGCAGAATGTGTCCTACTTGCGTGTTTTTGTTCCCTTGCATACTTTTTATTTATTCCCTTAACAAATATTTTTTCCAGGCGTTCAGATTTGTATAAGCCGCAGTATGATTATGAGCGCACTGCATACATTTTAATTTCACTTTCAATTTTAACTTTACTTCTGCTTGTTGCGAATGTTTCCTGGTTAAATCCTGATGTATTTTCATAAAATGCGCTAAAGTCTTTTATTTTTATTAAAAGTGATATAAACTTTGCTCATTAGCTTTGCTTTTGTTGGCTTACAAAATTTTATTTTTATTTGCGTGGACTGTTTTGCGGCTTTCGCTTAGTTTTAAGGAATTTTCTGATGAACAGACTGAATTTGTGTTTAAAAATCTCTGCTGAAAATTTTGATTCTTTTGAATCTTCAAATTTAGAAAAGGATTATCAGCAGTATTTTAAAGAAATTCTTTCGTTTCTTTACGAAAATCCTCGATTTCCAGTTTCAATTTCATTTTCTGGAATGCAGCTTGATTATTATCAAAAAAAGCATCCTGAAGCTATAAGAATTTTGTCTGAACTGGTTTCGCGACGCCAGCTTGAAATTCTTGGCGGAAGTTTTTATCTTTGTATTTTTCCGCTGCTTCTTTCTGCGGATCGAAATTCTCAAATCGAAATGCTGACAACTGCTATTCGCTCAAAATTTGGCAGACGGCCGCGTGGAATATGTCTTTTTGGTGACATTTGGGATCCAGCACTCATAATGAATTTTCAGTCCTGTGGATTTGATTTTTTACTTCTTGATAAAAATTTAATTCCGTTCAAAAACAAAAAATTTTCTCCAGTGATTACAAATTATCTTGGAAAGTCAATAAAGGTGATTCCTTCTTATGAATACAATCCTGATTTTTACGGAAAAAATCTTGATGAATTTGTAAAAAATTATGAGAAAGATTCAGATTCAGATTTTGACTTTGATGAAAATTCTGTTTTTACAATAAACTTTTCGTTGCCAGAATTTTTTGATTTTATTCATTCAGGAACTGCTAAAGAAATTCTTTTGCAGCAATCTTATTTGCGTCCAAAAGATTCTGCGTTTATTGAACTTCCGCTTTCATCTTTGACTGAAAAAAATTCTATTGAACTTGAACTTTCTACCTGCCAGAATTTCTTAAAAAAGGCTTTCCGCTTTGAAAATCTTTATATTCCTGCAGCTATGAATTATAAAATTTCACGTTGGGTAAAGACTCCATTTCAAAAAACTTTAGAAAATGCGCAGCCCCTTACAATTTATGATTATTTAAATGCC
>CAVCIJ010000160.1:0-6911 GCA_963601995.1 bacterium
ATTTGGGCTTACTATAACAAAAAAGATCACATAAAAAAAATGCAGCAGACAGGAATGAAAAAAACATTTGGCTGGGATGAAGCTGCAGATAAATATCTTGATGTTTACAAAGAAGCTTTGTTTCGTGGCTGCGGAATAAAATCTTAAATGTAATTTAGTTAAAAAAAAACGGCGTAGCTTCTTCTTGAAACTGCACCGTTTTTTTTTGCTAAGAAATTAAAAAGTATTTGCCGCAAATTTTATCTGAATTCAAACCATTCACCGCTTACCTGCAGGTACCAGTCGCCTAATGAAATTTGAGAGTTTGTGTTGTACCAGCTTATGCTTCCGTTATGGTTAAGAATTGCAACTGTATTTCCCACGCATTTTGTTTTTACAGGAAGAGAAGCCGAGCGCTTATAAACAAAATTTTTCTTTGAAGCTGAATTGCACGCGTAAATCTGATTTTTTCCAAGATTTGTGTAAATAACAGGCGAGTTCAAATATGTAAAAGCATCGCTGTCTTGATCATTGAGTCTTAAAATCGCTGTGTAAATTTTAGTTAAAGGATTGTAAGAAAAAAGTTCAGTCGTAAAAGAATTATTTGAATTTTTTATGTTGATACCGTAAAGCATTTTGTTTTCGCCGTCATAATCATAACTTAAAGAAAAAGCCACATTTCCGGTAAAACGCATAGGAACAGTTTCCTTCGTATTTATGTTAACCGAAATTAGCGGAGAATCATTTACTCCAGTTCCAGTTTTTGCCACAAAGAGCGTGTTTTCATCAATAAGAACTGCATCTTGAATTGACATTCCTGAATAAATTTCACTTGAAAGTCCGCTGGCAAAGTCATAAACATTTACTGAAGAAGTTCCAAGAATGTAAACAATTTTATCACCAAAAATTCTAAGATTCCTAAG
Organism: bacterium; assembly: GCA_963601995.1. Classification (GTDB taxonomy): domain Bacteria; phylum Spirochaetota; class Spirochaetia; order Treponematales; family Treponemataceae; genus Treponema_D. Next base: position 903 of record CAVCIJ010000160.1, read on the forward strand.
TTCGTTTGCAGGAGAAAAAAGTGTTTTTGATTCTGCTCCATTATTTTCAAGATTTATAAGTTGAACTGCACGCCTTGAATTTTTTGTCCACAAAATTGCCTGATTTTCATATTTTGTAATATTTGTGTGCGCACTGTTTTTGCCAAGTGTTGTAATTGTTCCAGACTCGTACGAAGTTTTGTAAATTGAATCTCTTGTGAGCAGATAAAATCCATTTTCATCACAATCCAAATCATAAATTTTTTCATACATTTTTTCAGTAATCGGAAAAAGGGAATAAGTTTCAGATTCAGGAATGTCAGTCATTGTATAAATATTTCCAGACTGAGTTCCAAGAATAATGTTTCCTCCATTTTTTGCCGCGCAGGTAAAACTATCTCGGCTTTTTAATCTAGTAAAATATTTCAGCAAAAGCGGCTCGCTCGGATTAAAAATTTCTTTTGTTGACGCAGAAAGCTGTTTTATAAGCATATCTTCGCTTATGTATCTTAGCGAGTAGGATTTTCCGTCATAAGTTGTAAAGTAAAGTCCCTGCCGGCCGTCAGCATCTTTTTTAGATGAAAAAATCAGCGGAGAGCGCACTGCATATGTTCCTGCAATTTTTCCGCTCGTTGCATCAATTAAATAAATTGTGTTGTTTTTTACGCCGGCAAGAAATCTCTGCTTGATTTTTCCGTTACCAAAAAAACTTACCTGCTCAAGCCTGCTTTCCGTAGAAAATTTTGCCTTTTGCTTCATCGTTTGCAAATCGTAGTAAACGATTGTCCCTGCAGGTGAATACATAATCGCCGTTTTTTCAGAATCACTTGTTTGTGCTAAAGAAATAATACCAGCATTATCGCCAGCTTTTTTTGCAACAGAGCCTGTTCTTGCATTTAAAACATAAATTCCGTTAACAGTCGCTGTTCCTACAATAAGATAATTTCCCCTCGCACTGAATGAAAGAGATGTGATTGAATCCGAAAATCGCTTAGAAAATTTTCTTTCAAAAGTCTGAGAATCTATAACAACGATTCTGTGCGTAGAAATTCCGTCAGTGTCATAAACTGCAATGTCCTGTGTTACGGGATTCTGGCAAACAATTCTAAGTTCTTTGTCGCTTATCTGGTAGTGTTCGCCCATTCCGTCTTCGCCCCATTTTACAATAAAACCGTCGTTTCCTGCCGAAAAAAACTGAGAGCTTTTTGCCATTGGCGAGGCTTCAATAAAATTTACTTTTCCCTCGTGCGACTGTGTTGAAATATATGCGTTTGAAAAAACCAAGAAATTTGCCGAACATAAAAGGCTCAGCAATGCAAAGAAAAATTTTTTTGTTCTAAACATTTTGTCTCCGTTGTTTTTTTTTGAATTTTTTGGGCGGCTTTTTGCTGCGCAAAAACCAGGCTTTCCACTGCTCCGGCTTTCGCCTCCGTTGCTTCGCAATTCGCGCGGCATTCTGCCGCACTCACAGTTCCAATCCTTGCCGCGCAAAGTAAAGAAAAAGTCTTCTAAAAAATTATAGCGTTTTAAATAAAAACTAGACAATATTCAAATTCATTTTTTTTTAATCGGCATAAACATTTACTTTTTGAAAAAATATAAAAAGTCTCCGGTAATTGCAAAAATAAATAAAACTGCCAGAATAGCAATTCCAGCAAACTGTATGTAGTATAAAAATTTTGGATGCAATTTTTTTCTTGTAATACATTCAATCAGTGCAAATAAAATAAGTCCGCCGTCCAAAACTGGAACAGGAAGAAGATTTGTTATAAAAAGAGAAATGCTTATAATCGCCAAAAGTTCAAGAGTTGAAACAATTCCCTGATGGAATCCCAAAGAAAAGCCTTCTTTTATTGTGTTTCCCAGCATAGAACTTATGCGCACCGGTCCCGAAACTGAACTTGTAATTTTAACGCCCTTAAAAAGTGTTCCTATTCCTTTAAAAGTCAGGTTTATAAGATTTATGCTTTGAGAAAACCCTTCAGCAATTGCAGGAAAAAACGAATGCTTTGGATACTGTCTCTCTACAACAGATTCCTGGCTGCTTACAATTCCTACTTTTCCAGCACCACTTTCCTTGTCTAAATCAGAATGAACCTGTATATGAAAAATTTCTTCTCCACGCTTAATTTCAAAATCTAAATCTTCGTCTGGATGTGTCGAAACAAACATTGCAATCTGCGAAAAATCTTCCATTTCTTTTGAATTGATTGAAAGAATTGTGTCTCCACTTTGCATTCCACTTGAATGTGCCACAGATTTTATGTTTTCATAAATTTCATCAGCCATAGAAACCGTTGTTCCCGCGCTGTAATACGTGTAGCCCATCATTGCAATAATTGTGCAGGCTAAAAATCCGAAAATAAAATTAAAAAAAGGTCCTGCAAAAGCTATTAAAAGCCGCTTAAAGGGATGAACTCCGTAAAAAGAATCTGGCTCACCGCTAATTTCTTTTAGATTGTCTTCAATTGCATTTTGAAAATCTTTTTCGCCCTTCATTGCGCAGTAACCGCCAAGCGGAATCAAAGAAAGTCTATAGTCTGTTTCCTTAAATTTATGATGTAAAAGAACAGGTCCCATTCCCACGGAAAAAGCTTCAACTTTTACGCCAAAAATTCTCGCGGCAAAAAAATGTCCTGCCTCATGAAAAAATACAAGAAATCCAAGTCCAAGAATGCCTATAAGAATCGTCATTTATTTTCCAAAAATTTTGATGCTTCATTTCTTGCTTTTTTATCGGCCTCAAAAACTTTTTTAAGACTGTCTGGCTCTTCACTCCAGTCCATTTCGATTGTGTTTTTTACAATTTCGGCAATTTGCATATAAGAGCATCTTTTGTTTAAAAAGGCACTTACAGCAACTTCATTTGCTGCATTAAACGCGATAGTATATGATGCATTTTTTTCTGCACAAGTGTATGCGTATTTCAGCATGGGAAACGAATTTAAGCGCGGTTTAAAAAACGACATTTCTTTGTCAAAAAGATCGAATTTTTCAAGATAATTATTTGTGTTTTCTGGCCATGTAAGCGCACTTAGAATCGGATGACGCATATCTGGATTTGAAATTTGTGCATAAAGCATTCCGTCGTTTGTTCTGACCAAAGAATGAACTAAACTTTGCGGATGAACAAGAACTTTTACCTTCGAAGCGGGAAGCTTAAAAAGTCTGCAGGCTTCAATCACTTCAAGACCCTTATTTGCAAGCGTTGAACTATCAATTGTAATTTTTGGTCCCATATTCCACGTTGGATGATGAAGTGCCTGTTCTACCGTAACTGATTTTAGTTCTTCGTCAGAAAAATTTCTAAATGGACCGCCGCTTGCTGTAATTACAATTTCATCTATATTTTCTTTTTTGCATTGATTTATAAGATTAAAAACCGCAGAATGTTCTGAATCAACTGGAATTATGTTTACTCCGTTTTGAACAGCAAGTTTTTCTATCAAAGACCACGCCATTACAACGGTTTCTTTATTTGCAAGTGCCAGATTTATTTTATTTTCGAGGACTAAAACTGAAGGCTCAAGACCTGCCGCTCCTGCAATTCCGTTTACCGCAATGTCAGCACCTGAATTTTTTATAAGTTTTTTAATTCCTTCAATTCCATCTTCGCAAAACAAGGTTCCTGCACAATTAAATTCTTTACAAAGAGAATCTAACTTGTCTTTTTTGCTGAAGCATGAAAGTCCGCAAATCTCAAATTTACTGTTCATATTTCGCACAATATCAAGCGTTTGCGAACCTATTGAACCTGTACAGCCCAAAACAAGAATTCTTTTTTTCATAAACTGCCGGCTTAAAAATTGTAGAAAATAGAAATCAGAAGATAAAAAATCGGAGCAGACATCAAAAGTGAATCTATTGAGTCAAGTGCGCCACCTCTTCCTGGAACAATGTTTCCACTGTCTTTTACACCTGCCGAACGCTTAAAAACTGATTCAATCAAGTCTCCCACAATTGAAGAAAATGCAAGAATAAATCCGATTATAATAATTTTTATAATTGAGCCTTCAAAAACTTCTGGCCAAATAAGATATGAAACAATTCCGCCACAAACAGAACCTAAAAATCCGCCTAGAAATCCTACAATGCTTTTGTTTGGACTTGCTTTTATAAATCCGCGGTTATTTTTTCCAAAAAGAACACCAAAAAACCATGCAAGTGAATCGCAAAAAAACACCATAAACAGAAAGCATGCAATCAGTGGAGTAGTGTAGTTGTAAGTTTCTGTTCTAAAAAACGAAAGACGTGAAATAAAGGAAATTAAATATCCGCAGTAAAGTATAATAAAACTTGAAAATACGATTCTACTGTTTGAGTGTTCAAATCCGTCAGAGTGAAAAAGTTCTGCAGACATTGTTATTAAAATAGTAGCAATCAGTGTATAAGTATAAATCTCTGAGCCTATAGAAAAGTTTGTCTTAAAAATCCATTCAGCTAAAGAATAAACCATTCCAGAAAAGGGAACAATCGTGCTCATAGTAACAACAAAGGCTTTTGGCAGCAATGAATACTTTTTTGAAAACATATTATAAAGTTCCATTGCACCAGTTATGGCAAAGATGCAAATCAAAAGATGCAGGGCTAAATGATTTAAATATGGAAGCCAGACAATAAAAATTATGAATGGAATTCCCAGCACAAAAATCAATATTCTTTGTAGAAGTTTACTCATTGAGATACAGCTCCAAATCTTCGTGTTCTATTTTGAAATTCAATCAGATTTTCTTCAAAATCGCAGGTTTTATACTCTGGCCATAACTTATCTGAAAAAATAAATTCTGAATAAGATGACTGCCATAGTAAAAAGTTGCTCATCCGTTTTTCACCACCAGTTCTGATAATCAAATCGACATCAGGAAAATCTTCAAAATCAATCGTCTTGCTTACAAGATTTTCGTTTATATCGCTAAGTCTTAACTGACCAATTTCAAATTTATGAACAATTTTTTTTATACATTCAACTAAGGAATCTCTTCCGCCGTAATTTATTGCAAGACAGATAGTAAGTCCTGTAAAATGGCTCGTTTCAATTTCAACTTTTTCAATGTCTTTTTGAATTGAAGATGGAAGTCCATTTTTATTTCCAACGATTTTTACACGGATTTCATTTGCCTTGTAAAATTCAAATTCCTGCGTCAAATGTTTGTGGATAAGCCCCATTAGAAAAGAAACCTCATTTTCTGTACGCTTCCAATTTTCAGTTGAAAAAACATATAGTGTTAAAAATTTCAATCCGATGTCAGATGCATATTTTGCAATTTCTTTTGCCCTTTTTAGACCTTCGCTGTGTCCGAAAGTTCTATTTTGATTTTGAAGTTTTGCCCATCTACCGTTTCCGTCCATAATTATGCCTACATGAAGCGGCAGATGATTTTTATCTAATGAGTTTTCCACGAAATTTTTATTCCATTATTTCTTTTTCTTTTGCTTCGTAAACTTTGTTAATTTCTTCAATATATTTGTCAGTCAGTTTCTGAAGCTTATCAGTTTCAGTTTTAAGCTGATCTTCTGTAATTTCGCCAGCTTTCTGCTGCTTTTTTAAGTCATCATTTCCATCGCGGCGAATATTTCTAATTGTTGTTCTGTAGTTTTCTGCAGTTGCCTTTGCCTGTTTTACAAGTTCTTTGCGACGATCTGCTGTTAGCGGAGGAATTGCAATTCTTATTACTTTTCCATCATTGCTTGGATTTAATCCGAGTTCTGCTTTTTGAATGGCTTTTTCAATTGCGCTGATAAGCGATTTGTCAAAAGGAGATACAACAATCATTCTTGCTTCTGGAATTGAAATTGTTCCCACCTGATTTAACGGAGTTGGAGTACCATAGTAATCAACACGAACTTTGTCAAAAATAGAGGCACTCGCACGTCCTGTTCTGATTGTGTTATATTCTTCCTTTAATGCGTTTACTGTTTTTTCCATACGACTTTCATTGTCTGACATAACGTCCTCCAAAATTACAAAAAATTTTATATAAGAATAGTAATATACTTACTAAGATTTTACAAATTAAAATTGTTTATATT
>CAVCIJ010000161.1:0-2529 GCA_963601995.1 bacterium
GTTCTGCATCGCGCGTAAGCCTTCCAATAAGCACAACACTATTTAAATCTGATACTGCCATATTTTTCTCCGAAGTTTTTAGTAAGGTAAATATCTACAAAACCTTATTTAAGCGTTTTTTTCGTTTTTAGCAACAAAAAGATATTTTAAAAGATTTGTGTTGAATTTAAACTGAGCGTCCAAATCAGCAATTTTAGCAGGATTTGCACTGATGTTAAGAAGAAGGAATCTTCCTCTTTTCTGATGCTTTACTTCATAAGTTAAATCACGGTCGCCGTAAGGCTCTTCCTTTTCGATTTCAGCACCAAATTTTGCAAGGTCAGCGCGCAATGTCTCAAGACCGGTCTTGTACTTTTCATCCTCAACCGGATAAATAGTCATAAGTTCATACTTTTTCATCTGTATGTTCTCCTTATGGTCAAAAATGGGAGTCACATGCGTAACTCCAAGGGGTATCCTATGTTATCAAAATCAGGCGGATTAAGTCAAGATATCGAGTACAATCATATTTTCTGACATAAAATGGAGGGAATAAAATTACCAAATTTTTTTTATCTGGAGGTAATTATGAAAAAAAATTTAATTTATTTTTATGAATGGCGTTTTATGCAACAATCTTCACATTTTTTAGCTGTACAGAGAAGAACTTGATTCTGACGTAAAAGATTCAGTTTCTGCCATTTATTTTTACACTAATAAGACAAAGTAAATTAAAAATTATTCATTAGCATAAAAAAAACATCTGACGATAAAAAAGTATCATCAGATGTTAGAAAAATACAAACAACTGTCCAAAACAAAAAGTCTGCTGGCTGCTTTCAGAATATTTGGACATTTCTAAGTCTTGAAAAACAGCAGGACTTAGAATGTTCATTATTAAAGTCACCTTAAAAAACATACAATTTTTAGAGGTAACTATTTTTTTCAGCAAAGAATATTGCCTAAGTTCATAAAATTTAAACTTCGCGAATATCTTCAACATCCCCTGCCGACTCGCAGATTTCTTTAAAAGCTGCCAATTTTACGCCTGTAACTTTAATTGTTACTTTGCGATATTTAGGATCATCTGAATCTGTTGTAATGCAGGTAATAATATTTGCACCAGCATCAGCAATTTTTTTAGAAAAAGTACTTAATGAACCAGAAGTATCCGGCATTTTTACAACGGCACGAACGCTTGGCTCATCTGTGCTGAACATATTAATGAACATTTTAAACAAATCACTGTCTGTGATAATTCCAACCAGCAGTTTATCTTTCATAACAGGAAGACAGCCAAAATCTCCGTCAGACATCATTTTAGCAGCAGCTTCTACTGTTTCATTTTCCTGAACTGTAAAAACTTTTTTTACCATTGTTTTTTCAACTGTAAGTTTACTCAACAAATAGCTCAATTCGTACATATCAAGAGTTGTCGCTTCACTTGGAGCAGCTCTCTGCAAATCATTTGATGTAATAATTCCAACTAGCGAACCTGCCTTATCAACAACTGGCAGTTTATTGATATTATTTTTCTTCATCAAATCGTTTGCTTCACGAACAGAAGCTTTAATATCAATTGTAATCGGGTTCTTTGTCATTACGTCTCTAACTAACATTTTCTAGCCTCCTAAATATGCCGAAATAACAGCTTTATCCGTAATCAAATCACTAGCATTGCCTGTTTTAGTAATTTCACCTGTTTCTAGTATATACGCTCTATTGGCAATTGACAAAGCTTTATATGCATTTTGTTCAACAAGGAGGATTGTAGTTCCGCTGGAAGAAATTTTTGTAATGATATTAAAGATTTCGTCTACCAGAATTGGAGCAAGTCCCATAGAAGGTTCGTCCAAAAGCAAAAGACGCGGCTTTGACATAAGGGCGCGGGCCATTGCCAGCATCTGCTGTTCACCGCCAGACAATGTTCCTGAAATCTGTGTTAATCGCTCTTTCAAACGTGGAAAAAGTTCATAGCACCATTCTATGTCTTTTTTGATATTTTCTTTATCGCGTCTAAGATAGGCTCCCATTTCAAGATTTTCTTTTACGCTCATATTTGCAAATACGCGGCGACCTTCTGGAACCTGAATCAACCCCATTTTTACGATTTTATCAGCAGGAAGAGACGTAATATCAACTCCATCAAAACTGATAGAACCGCTTTGTTTTTTTATCAAACCGCTCACCGAATGGAGGGTTGTAGTTTTTCCAGCCCCGTTCGAGCCAATCAGGCTGATGATTTCACCGGCTTCTACATTAAAACTGATTCCTTTTAGAGCACGAATTGCACCGTAGGAAACAACTAAATCTTTTACTTCAAGCATGCTCATTTGTCACCTCCGTCAGAATCACCAGCTGCTTTTGCCATCTGCTCATAACCAGAACCAAGATATGCTTTGATAACAGTAGGATTAGTCTGAATTTCTTGAGGAGTTCCGGCGGCAATTACGCTTCCGTAGTTCAAAACCATCAGTCTTTCGCAAATTCCCATTACAAGTTTCATATCATGCTCAATCAAAAGAACTGTAAGATTAAATTCTTTTCTGA
>CAVCIJ010000162.1:0-5647 GCA_963601995.1 bacterium
GTATTGGCAAATACATTACTCGGCATACTTACAACGCCCCAGACAATTTTGTCATCTACTATTTTTTCAAGAATTTTCTTTTCGATTCCGCTTTTAGCAGTAATAAATCCCGTAGGAATTACGATTGCACCTTTACCATCACTTTTTATTGAATTGATTACATGCTGAATAAAACAGGTATAGATTGCCATGGAGTCTTTCTTTTTACCTGGTACAGAGGGTACTCCTGCCCAGAAACGGGCTGGCATTGCAGCTATCTTTTCGCGGGTATCGCTAAAGTCCATTTTGAACGGCGGATTGGATACTACATAGTCAAACTGTCTTAATTCTTTTCCGTCATCGCTTTTATGATAAGGACTTACAAGAGTATCTCCCTGGATAGCGTGGTCAAGACTGGAAACAAGATTGTTCAGTATCAAATTGAGTTTGAGCATTTTGTTGGAACGCTGGGAAATATCCTGACTAAAAATCGTACAGCGGTCTTCTCCAATCTGATGGGCTAAAGCCATTAAAAGAGTTCCGGTTCCGGCACTAGGATCGTAACATTCTATGTTGTGTAAATCTGCATTATCACCAACTAAAAGACGAGCCATAATTGTTGCAATTGCGTGTGGTGTGTAATATTCTGCGTATTTTCCACCACCTGCCGTGTTGTAATCTTGAATTAAGTATTCAAATATGTTTGCAAAAAAATCATAATGTTCGCTGAATGCTTCTTCAAAGCTGAATCTTGTAAGCTTATCTACAAGAGCACGAGCAAAGTTAGCCCTTTGGCTGTCATCGGTTACATATTGAGTTAAAGGTTCAAAAATCGGAATTTTTGTATTAGCGACTGTCAGTGTAGAAAAAATTTCCATATTCTCACTGGCAATGTCTTTCATCGTGCTGTCAAAGATTATGTCAAAATCTCCTTTAGACTGCTGATTCCACAGCTGAGTAATTAAATGGCGGGAATACAGATTAGGACAGTCAGCTCCAAGTGCCCGACATACTCTTTTTTGTTCATCTTCGTTTAATTTTGAATAATCGCTTTCCCAGTCTTTAGAATCTTTAAACTGAGCTTTATAGCGTGTATCTTTATTTTTAAGTGTGTAGCCAAATTTATCATTTAAAAACTTATAAAGAAAAACCTGAGTTATGATTTTAAATTCGTTTCCGTCGTTTCCAAGTCCTGCACTCTGGCATGTTGCTTTTAGTTCATCAATTAATGCTACTGTTTTGTCTCTTATATTCATCTTGTCCTCTGTAATTTATAAACTGTAATAGTCGTGGTATTGATTTAAATACTGTTTGCTTAATCGTGTTTGAATAAAGTCGCAGTCTTTTGTTTCTGATTTTATGTTGAGTTTATAAAGGCTCTCGTCAATTAAAGACCACACGTTTTCTGCAAAATATGCATCTTTTTTTAAGATGTCGTTTCTGTCATAAACCTGCTGATCAATAATAGATTTTACGCTCATCATGGCGTCTACAATATCGTCTGTCATTGTGGAAATAATCGGCTGTTCATGGTGTGTCTCTCTTTTTGCATTTTCTTCTACAATTCTTTTATGAACGCGAACATATTTTTTATCTCCCTTATAGCGTGCAAGAAGGGCATCATCCTTACGGCGTAATTCCCGGATTTTTTTATAGATTTCATCCATTGCGGCATTCTCTTCGTTGTATTGTGCTATATTTTCCATTTTAAATTTATGCTGCTTGAACCGAAGCTTAAAAGCTTCTGCAAGTGTAATAAACTGTGGGTCTTCCAGGTCATAATAATCGTAAAATTCCCGCATGGTTTTACTAAGTTTTTCCTGCAATTGCGAACCGTTATCCACAAGTTTTAATTCTTCCTTGTTTATCATTGAAAAATTAAACTGAATGTTCATCATAATTTCATTGATGGCCATTTTGGTTTCGTCACTTGTTTCAAAAGCTTCCAATGTGTTTATTTCATTGATTCTTGCCTGAACTGCATTAAGCATATCTGGTAATTTTTCAATTATCAGTTTTGAAAATGTTTCTTTTAATTCATCATCACCAAAAGTCCGCACAAGATTAAACATATTCTTTGCATCAAAGAGTGCCGTTCGTAAATCAAAAAGTTCTTTTTTATCTTCAACTTCTGTTATCTGCCGGTCAAATATTTCTACATTTGTAATATCGTAATTACATAGAACTTGTCGAGCTTCTTTCATCTGCCGAATGATTTCTTCTTTTTGTTCAATAACCTGCGTAAACATATCAGGAAGATTTTTTACACCAGTTTCTTCTTCATTACTGAATTTCTGAAATTCTTTAATGTATTTATTATTGATTTCTTCAAAGTTTGCCTTTATATCAGCAAAATCAATGACAGTTCCGTAACGCTGCTCTCCGTATTCTGTACGGTAAGGCCGGTTTACGCGAGTTATTGCCTGTAAAAGTCCGTGGTCTTTTAGTTTTCTTCCAAAATAAAGTCTTTTTAAACGCGGAGCATCAAAACCTGTAAGAAGCATATTGTAGACAATCAGAATATCAATAGTAAAATTCTTTTTAAAATCTTTTACAATTTGCTTGCGGACTTCTTTATCGTCGCTGTCGTAGAGAATAAGCCCTGCCTTTAATTTAGAAGTCATATTTTCGCTTTCTTTTAATTCGTTTTGAATCTCATCAAAATATTTATAAAGTTTTCTTGCTTGTTCACTTGTTTCGCAGATAATCATTCCGCCAAGTGTCGGGTCGCCCTGCAGCAAACGGAAAGAAATAAGGTCTTTTATAATGTAGCGCAGAAGTTCCTTTACATAAGAATCATGGGAAATTATGGCTTCTTTTTTGAGTTCACCTTTTTTAACTAGTTTTTCAAGTTTTTGATAGGCTTCATTCAATCTTTTTCTGTAGGAAGTTTCAATTTCTTCCCTTAAGATTTTTAATGTGTATCCGTCTTGAATTGATTTATCGTAATAATAGGCGTGATAATAATTACCAAAAACTGAACAGCTGGAACGTTCTTCTTTTAATATTGGAGTTCCTGTAAGTGCAATTTTTATAGAATTGGGATCGGCATTAAAAAGATTTGCAAGAAATGAACCGTCAGGTTTATAGCCACGGTGAGCTTCGTCAATAATAAAAATCCGCTGAAGACTTGTAGAATAATCTTTTACAACAACTTTACTCTGATCTTCATCAACTTTCTGAATGTTTACAACCGTAATTTCAGCTGCTCCCGAAGAACCTTCCTGCGACTGATTGTTTCTGAACTGCTCCATAAGTTCAGACTTACTACTTGCAGTGTTAATACTTAATCCCCTGGCTTCAAATTCCTGCTTTGCCTGCTCAAGTAAATCAAGACGGTCGACAATAAAGTAGAATTTTGTAACTTTGTTTTGAGAAACAAAAAAATCAGTGAGTATTTTTGTAAGATAATAAGAAAGTGCGGTTTTTCCTGAGCCTTGTGTGTGCCAGATAATTCCTGATTTTGTTCCCTCTTTAAGTGCTTTTAGAACTGCAAGGGATGCAAACATTTGCTGATAGCGCATTATGTGCTTTTGGTCAGTAACTTCAATTTTTCCGTCAACTTCCCTTTCTGATTTTACATAGGCAATTCCATACTTTATAAGAAAAAGCAGGCGTTCTGGTGAACACATTGATGTTAAAATTCTGTTTGTAGGAGTATAAAAATCAAGGTTCGTTTGATATTCTGGAGACTGTCTTATAACCTGACAGTTAAAATCTGTTAAAACCTGTTTTTCTATTGCCTGGTCAATCGGTTTATATGGATAATCTGCATTAAAAGATGGAATACTCTGATTTGTAAAATTGTCTTCCCGAAAACAATTAAAAAAAGCTTTTTTTCTTGCTGCCGTACAGTAAAAAGCTCCTTCAATTGGAACAATCCCTCCAAGAGAAGAATATTCCATATTGTTTGAAAAAATCATTAGTTGAGTGATGTTTATAAAACGGCGGAATTTTTTATTGGGAAATCTGTCAAATGTCATACGGTCAGCTTCTGCAACCATACCGCCAACATTATTTGTCTTTTTTACTTCTATAAAAACAAGAGGTAAACCATTTATAAAAAGTGTAATATCCGGTCTAAACTCATCTTCTCCATTTCTGCAGGTAAATTCTGCAGTTACATAAAAATCATTTTTTTCAGGTCTATCAAAATCAATAAGTTTGTATGGCGAAACAGAAACAAGGCGGTTATAGAATTGCTTTCCCAAATCATCATCGTTAAGCTCTTTTTTTATATCTGAAAAAACAGACTGCCAGTTTTTCTCTTTTCCAGGATTTAAACGGTTAAATGCAGAATGAAATTTATCAATTAAAATGTTTGTTTCAGAATCAAAAGTTTCTCCGGCATTTTCTTCATACATTTTGCCTATGTATTCATACCCAAGTCTTGTAAGATGGATTACAGCCGGCATCTGGACTCGCGTTTTTTCATTATAATTTTTGCTCATTTTCTACTCTTTTGCTAAAAATTTCAAAATATTATAGCACAAAAAAAATGGATGGAACTATTCGATAATAAGAATCACCAGCGATTTTTGCCGTCCTGCCAAGTAATCGTCACTTTGCTGTTTATGCGTGATTATCTATCATTTGGCAAAATAATTTTTTAGTGCATATTCAAAATGTTCGTTGAATTTTTGTACCGCGATTTTGGCTAAATCTGATTTTGAATCAAGCATATCAAAGGCGTGCATGTCAGTTTCGTAAACGTCTAAATCTGCTTCCACGCCTGCATTTTTTAGATTTTGAATAAAAGTCAAAGTTTCCGCATAAAAAGGCTCACCGTTTCCAACAAAAGTATAGGCCGGAGGAAGATTCGTGTAATCTTTCTGTCTTGCAGCCGACGCGTATGGGTTCACATCCTTTTTAGAATCTTTCCGCAAATACAGTTTCCAGCCCAGATGATTGCACCGTGTGTTCCAAATACGCCCGTGATTATTTTTAGAAGACTTGGTATCAAAATTATCAATCATCGGGTAAAGCGGCATCTGGAAAGCAACGTTCACTTCGCCTTTGTCGCGGGCCATCATACAAACACTCGCTGCCAGACCTCCGCCCGCACTTTCACCGCCAACCATAATCTGATTTTGCCTTACATTCAGTTCATCAGCATGATTTTTGAGCCACAAAAGCGTTTCGTAGCAATCATTAATCGCAGCAGGATAAGGCGCCAAAAATGCCAGCCGATACCCAGGCGAAACAACCGTAACTCCATAATTTTTTACCAGATCCATCGCACGGGACATAAAAACCATTTCCTTCATTCCAAGAAAATAACCGCCCCCGTGAATCCACAAAACGCCGCAAGTTTTTTCCGCCGGCGCCACTTTCGGAGAAACAACAAGCACCGGGATTTTCCTTTTTCCCGCCACAATTTTAATTTTCTGAACTTTTACATCATTTCCGGCCGTAAGTTTAATCATATTTTTTTTCTTTTTTAAAAATTTTCTAGGTTAAAATTCGAGTTTATTGCAATTTTTACTTATTTGGAGCGATTTTTTTTCCTCAAAATAAATTTTTTTTTCGCGCACAGTGTGCACTCTGCACTGAATTTTTTTAGGAATCCGCTGTTCGTCGCAACCTTACGGTTGCTTCACGAGTTTTCCTGCGAAACTCGCGGATTTTTTGTTAAGCAATAAATTTTTGTTAGATAGGGAATTTCACT
>CAVCIJ010000163.1:0-7183 GCA_963601995.1 bacterium
ACATTACAGTGTGTGCGAGGGCGGAACATTAAAAACGACAGGCGATGAAAACAATGACAGCCTTTGGGTTTCAAAAAAATATATTACGCTTTCTCTCCTTGATGTTTTTCCAAAGGCTTATGAAGTTGAAAAAGACCTTGCGCTTAAAATAAAATTGTAATTTTTGAAGATGGCTGAAAAAATCAGTGTAAAAAAATTTGCTTTTAGCGGAGAAAATTATGGCGGACAAAAATATTTTAGATGAAGGAATTTCACTCTATAACAAAGGAAATTATACTGCCGCCCTTACATTTTTTCTTTCTCTTCCAGAGGATAGTGGAGTTGATTCTCTTGAACTTTCCTACTATCTGGGACTTTGCTATGCAAAGCTTTTGCGCTATGACGATGCTATGATTTATCTGGAGCAGGTTGTTACTGGAAGTAAAGAAGACGAAAAGTCATCACAAAGAGTTTTGCAGTGCCGCTATCTTCTTGCTGTAATTTATTGCATAAGCGGGCGCAAAAAACTTGCTGATTTTGAACTAAAGCAGCTTCTTGAACTTGGCTATAGAAAATCTGCAGTTTATTCATCAATGGCATTTGTTGCGTGGGAGCAGGGAAATTCTGCACTTTCTGTGGAATATTATGAAAAGTCGCTTGAAGAAAATTCTGAAAATGCCGGCGCACTTAATGGATTAGCCTATGTTCTTGCCTGTGAGGATCTGGAACTTACAAAGGCACTTTCGATGTGTAAAAAGTCAATCGATATTACAGGCGAGCGTGCTGCAAATCTTGATACTTTAGGCTGGATTTACTACAAAATGAAGTTTTACAAAGAATCGCTTGAATATTTGGAAAGGGCAAGTGCTCTTGAGCCTGAAAATGCTGTTATTCAGCAGCATAAAAAAGTTTTGCTGAGTACAAGTGAATAAATTGCGTAAACTGAAAATTATGGAATTTTTTAGTTTTTAACTGACATAAATAAGGTATTTTATAAAAAATTAAATTATGAAATTACATAAAACTTTATTAAAAAAAATTTGCTCTGCTTCAATTTTGATTTTTTTCGGAACCTTTGCGTTTTCTCAGCAAAATCTTAAGGACACAGCCCGCAAAGAAAACAGCACAATGCGTTCGGCAAATTCAGGTTTTGCGGAAGAAGAATTCAGGCGCGGCGTTCAAAGTTATTATCGCGGATCTTACAATGAAAGTATTTTGTCTTTTGAAAGGGCACTTTCTTATTTGCCGGGCGAAAGTTTAATTCTAGATTGGCTTGGTAAAGCTTATTATAAGGCTGGAATTGAAGGAGCTGCTCTTCTTCAGTGGAACTATGCAAGGAAAAATAATTACGGCGGAATTCTTTTGCAGAACCGGATGGAAATTGTTAGCGAAAGAAGACTTTCGAGTCTTTCTTATGATTTTGACGATCGCTACACAGAAACAGGTTCATTTCCAAATGTAAATGGAAATACATTGATTTACAGTCAGCCGATTTCTTCACTTCCTTGTTCCGATGGAAGCATTTGGGTTGTTGCTTACGGTTCTAATGAAATTGTTCATTTTGATGTAAACGGTGTTGTTATAAATCGTTCTCGCGGGCCTTTAAATGGATTTGACAGACCTTCAGATATTATGCGCCTTAGCGATGGAAATATTGCAATTTGCGAAAGTGCAGGAGACAGAATTTGCATAGTTGATAATAATGGTCGCTTTATAAAATACATTGGTGAAAAAGGGCGCGATATAGGGCAGATGATTGGTCCTCAGTATATGGCGCAGGACAGTTTTGGAAATATTTATGTAAGCGATTTTGGAAACAGCCGGATTTGTGTTTTTGATTCTGAAGGAAAGGGGCTTTTTTGTTTTGGCGGAAAAACTTCGAATTTTAAGGGGCTTAAGTCGCCTACGGGAATTGCCATTGTAAACGACAGGATTTTTGTTGCAGACAGCGTTCTTGGTGCAATCTATGAATTTGACAGAGCTGGAAATTACATTGATCTTCTTGCTGGCGAAAAAACTTTTTCACGTCCGGAATGTATTAAGAATTTTGGAAATTATTTGATTCTTACGGATTCAAACCGTATTGTGAGCATTGATATTTCTTCCGGTGTAACTTACGAAAATGCAAGAACTGGAAACAGCGGGACGAGCATAACAAGTGCAGTTCCTGATGTAAATGGAAATATTATTGTTACTGACTTTAAGGCCAACGAAATTTATATTATGACAAAAATGAATGAACTTGTTGGCGGATTTTTTGTTCAGATTGAGAGAGTCATTTCTGATAATTTTCCAAATGTGATAATTGAAGCAAAGATCGAAAACCGTCATAGACAGAGTGTTACAGGTCTTGTTTTGGATAATTTCCTCATAACGGAAGGTAAACGTCCTGTAGAAAATATGCAGCTTTTAGGGTCGGCAAATTACAATTCTGTTGCTGACATATGTTTTTTAATCGATAGAAACGAAAAAATGAAGCCTTACGAAGAGCAGGTAAATGCGGCGGTAAGGGAAATTTCTCAGTCAATGCAGGGAAAAGGAACCGTACAGATTATAAGTGCTGGAAAAATTCCTGTTATCGAATACAAGGGAAGTCCGCAGAATCTTTCGGAATTTTCAGCAGCTTCTCTAAAATCTTCATATTCGTCTTTAGTCGATATGGATCAGTCGATTAGGCTTGCGGCAAATAATTTGATAAACGCTGAAAAAAAGCGCGCTGTGATTTTTATTACAGAAGGTACTGTAAGTCAGAATGCTTTTGAACAGTATAGTCTTTCAGATATTTCGACTTATTTAAACAACAATTCAATTTCGTTTAATACAGTTATGCTTGCACAAAAATCTCCGGATGATGAAATTTCTTATTTAACTGAAAATACAAATGGTAGACAGTATTTTATATACAGACCTCAAGGACTTTCTCAAATTCTAACTGACATCCTAAGCATACCTTTGGGATTATATCAGTTCAGTTATACATCTGCTTTGCCAACTGAATATGGAAGAAAATATTTGCCGATTGAACTTGAGGTTTATCTGTTAAATCGTTCAGGTCGCGACGAAACTGGATATTTCGCTCCGCTTCAGTAAAAGATAGTTTTTAGAATTTCTCTTAACAAAGTTTATTAAAAAGACTAAAGTTTTTTTATGAAAGATGATTTGTCTAAAGAAAATTTGCTGTTCCAAAAAGTTTATGCAGCGGTGCGACTCGTTCCTAAAGGAAAAGTTGCCACTTACTCGCAGATTGCATCTTTATGTGGAAATTGCAATTTACGCCGTTACGTAGGAAATGCGCTTCATAAAAATACTGACGGAAAACTTACTCCATGTCACCGCATTGTGAACGCAAAAGGAATGTGTGCTTCTGAATTTGCTTTTGGCGGGAGTGATATTCAGAAAAGTAGGCTTTTATCTGAGGGCGTGGAATTTTTAGGCGAAAAAGTGAATCTTGAAAAATGTCTTATAAACGAAGATGATTTTGAAGAAATGAGCGTAAGTTTTCATAAAATTTTTGATGAGTGATAAATTTGGAGTAAAATATGTGGCTTTTGTTTGCAGTTGGCTCGGCACTTTTTGCCGCTCTTACATCTATTTTGGCGAAAATAGGGATTGAAGGCGTAAACTCAAATCTTGCAACAGCGATCCGAACCTTTGTGGTGCTTTTAATGGCGTGGGGAATGGTTTTTGTAACTCATTCTCAGGGCGGAATTATAAGTATTGAACGAAAAAGCTGGCTTTTTTTGATTCTTTCTGGATTAGCAACTGGAGCATCTTGGCTTTGCTATTATAAGGCATTGCAGATTGGGGATGCTTCAAAAGTTGTTCCTGTTGATAAGATGAGCACTGTTCTAACTCTGATTCTTGCATTTATTTTTTTGCACGAAAAATTTACGGCGAAGTCTCTTATTGGAATGATTCTTCTTACTGCGGGAACTCTTGTTATGGTACTGTAGTTGTAAAAATATGCGATGTTTTTAGTCGTTACATTTATTGCCGTAATAATCTTCCAGTTTTTTTTGGCATTGTATAAAAATACTTGCCATTGCTGGATCAAACTGAGTTCCCATTCCTTCCAGCATTATTTTTGCTGCCTGTTCAAAACTCATAGGTTCTTTGTAACAGCGTTTACTTACAAGTGCATCATAAACATCGGCAACCGCCATAATTCTTGCTTCAAGAGGAATCATTTCACCAACCAGGCCTTCTGGGTATCCTTTTCCGTCCCATCTTTCGTGATGATATCTTGCTACATTAAAAGCTGTATTAACAAAATGCTGCTCTTCTACATCCTGCAAAATCAGTTTTACAATTTCGCCACTTTTTGTAGAATGAGATTTCATAATTGCAAATTCTTCATCAGTTAAGCGTCCTGGCTTACACAAAATAGAACTGTCAATAGAAATTTTTCCTAAGTCGTGCATTGGAGCTGAGCGGATAATATCAATGCTTTTTTGTTCATCAATTTTATAGATTTCCTGTTTTTTTATTTCATCAACAAGATATTTTATAATATCACTTGTACGTTTTACATGACCGCCAGTGTTGTTGTCTCGGTTTTCAACCATATTGGCAAGACCTAAAACAACTTTTTGCTGAATTTCTGCAATATTTTCTGTCTTTTTTTGAACTTCAATATTAAGCGTGTCATTATATGATTTCATGATTTTTAATACTTTTTGTTCTTCTGTAACATCGCGAATATCAAATAAATAACCTAGAATTTTACCATTATTCCTATTTGAAAATGGTCCAATTTCACACTGACAAACTAAATCCCCTGAATTAAAATTTTTAGTCCTTACACTGGGATTCTTTTCATAAGAGTCAATTAAGGAATAAAAAACTTCTTTTAGCTGCAAAAAATCATCACTGATTAGGGCGTCTACCCGTTGTTTTTTTAATTCTGGAAGAAAATCATAAGCTTTTTGATTGCAGCTCTTAAATCTTCGTTTAAGATCAAATGCAATAAAACCTTTTGTACCATGATATTTTTGCTGCTCAGAAATTAAACAGGAAATATCATAAATATGAATTCTGTCGTAATCAATTGCGATTGTAACATCAGCAATAACGTAAAAATAAGGTAAAAGTGAAAAATCAATATCGATAATTCCTTCAATAAAGTAAATGACCAAATTTAAGAAAATTATGATTGAATAAATATTTAAAAGATGGTGAGATGCAGTTTTCTTTTTTGTATAACCAATTATTAAACAGGCAATTACAATAACAATATCTACAATAAGATAGATATAATGTATGTATTTTAAAGGACCTGCTCCCATTTTTGTTGCAACACCGTTTCCTGTCTGCACTAGGGTCATACTAGAATAGTAAAGTTCGTTATTAAAGCAGGAACAAACTAATGCGAGATGGCAAAAAGCCAGAATATAAGCAATGATTTTTATCCAATTCTTTAATTGTATGTCCAAAAAGTGCATTATAGAAAAAATTAAAATCACAGGAAGAATTGTGCTGTCTAAATAGATAAAACACATTGCAAGATAAGCTGTATCAGGACTTTTTACTGCAGTTTTCATTGTATATCCCATAAGAATAACTGGGATTAAAACAAGCATTGTCCAATAGTGGAGATCTACGTTTTCATAGCGTTTTTGAATCATGTAAATTATTACTGCTATAGAAATTGTAAGGCAGCTTCCAAAAATTATGGTCATCATAAATTTACTCTCTAAAAATTATTCAATTACAGCCTGACTAATGGAAAAATAAAAATCCAAATTATTATCAAGTAAGTTGGCAATTTTTAATTCTGAATTTAAGACGTTGAGAATTGTCTTTCCTACCTTAAAATCATTTCCATCAAAATTAAAAGGTTCACATTTACCATTAGTTTTTACAGAAAACAGACTGTGCAGGATTTTATCTTCTATTTTGCCATAGACACTAAGTTTTATATGGCCTTCTTCCATATGTTCAATGACTCCAATCAAAATAGTAACAAGAATCGCCTTGATTCTAAAAAATTCACCGTTAACTTTTATATTTAACTGTGGAGATAAATCAGTTTCGAGTACAATATTTTTTTTGATTGCTCTTATATTTGCTATTTCTATAGTTTCCTGAATCAAATTTTTTATGTTATAGTCTATGTTCATTGCTTCAAAATGATTTTCTTTTATCTTAATGAAATCCATAACAGAAGCCACCATTGCTTCTATTATATTGCCTTCGCTATTTATTTTTTTTGCAGTCAAATTTACAAATTCATCAGGTGAATTCATAATTGCCTTATTAAAACTTAAAATATTTTCAAGCCGATTCTGCACGTTTTTTGAAAGCATGTATAAATAATCACCCTTACTTTTACTTTCCTGTGCAAATTGTTCTATTTTATTATTTATAGATTCCATTTCCTCTCGTTCTTCATTTATTAAGCGGACACTAAAAAGAATCTTTTTTAAATTACCGTCAGAATCTTTTTCCATCTGAACAAAGCGAATACTGCACCAGCCATAATCTTTGTGTTTAAATTCACAAACGATACTATTTTTGTCTTTTAATCTTTCTTGCAAAGTTGCTAGATTTACAAAGTCATTTACAATCTGGATATAAGCATCTGAGGCATTTTTAGTAATTTCTTTTATAGGATTTTTTGAATTTTCTATTTTAATTTTTGATTCAAAAAGGCGGGGAACTTCTTCAAATTTGTTATAAATTAAATTAACTGAATAAAGATGATCATAAATATCACTCATTGTAGAAAGTCCTGAAAGTTGAGCTTTCATTTGTTCTTTTATTCTGTGTTCAGAAATGAGAACTGAAATTTCAACAAGAGTGCAACAAAGAAATAAAATAAATATAATTAAAATGATTTTAGCCCAAACGCCAGACAAATAGGATTTTTCCAGTTTAAAAATAAGTTCTGTATCAGAAGTATCAATTGTGTCCAGATAATAAAAAATCATACCAGATGTAACTTCTTTTGCTTCGTTTTCACTTGCTGCTTCGATTGGAAATTCGCTGGTTGCTTTATCCGGATAATAAACTACATAATCACCGGCTTTTAAAGGAATTAAGACATCCTGCCCGGCTAAGTAATAATCAATTTCTATAGTTTTAAGATGATTGCTTAAATCACTTTTTAAAAAAAGAATTTGAGACTTCTCTTCATCTTCACCAGTTTCGTTATTTTTTCTGAATTGATGAATTTCAACTGAGCCGCACCAATCCTGATTTATAT
>CAVCIJ010000164.1:0-11153 GCA_963601995.1 bacterium
GTATTTCATTATGCCACACGTGAAATCCATTTTGCTTTCTAGATTCTGACCTTTTACATTTCCGCTGGCTGAGATAAATCTGTAGTCTTTTCCCGAAAGTTCAATTTTATCAGCACTTATTATCATTGTTTCGGTGGTGACATTTGCGTTTCCTTCGAGAACTGTGAGAGAGTTTTTATCGTTTGAAGTTCCATTCATTGATGAAGATTGAAAACTTATTGTTTCGCAAAAAATCGGTGCTGCAAGAGCGAAACTTAGAAAATAAGATAAAATTAATTTTTTTTTCATATTTTATGACTCCGTTTTTTATTCCTGCAGTGGGTTTTTTTGCTGATTCTGATCGCTTTCATTTTCCTGTGCCTTTTCTTGCTGCGTTGTAAGCAAGCCGTTTACTTCGCCTGCAAAATAAAAACTTTGACTTACGCCGCTTGCTGAAAATGCCTTTCCCTGAAGTTCAATATTGTCTTTTTTTAGAAAAACTTTTTCATCTTTGCTGGACGTGAGCTGCTCAGTTTTGCCGTTCCACTTTAGATTTTGTGCCTGAATTTCTAAATTTTGAGAATAATTTTGAATCAAAATATCCTTAAAAAGTGTGTAAATTTCGTCTTTTGAATTCATTGAAAGCAAAAAGCATTTTCCTTCTGTTTCTAAATTTCCATCTTTTCCCCAACTGAAAAATCTTGCGTTTTGGGCGTAAGCTGCGTTGTTATCTTTATATTGCTCTAAAATGTCGGCTTCAACTTTTAGGCTGATTTTGCTTGATTCGTAGCGCGAAAATTTTGCATTTTTGAAAACAAATTCTGGTGCGTTTGAAATTTGTGAAGAATCTTCTTCATAATTGAGTGAGCAGGAAGTTGACGGGAAAAAAAATATTTGCAGAAAAATTGCAGTTGCGAAAACCAATGATTTTTTATAAAACTTCAACAATTTGAGCCTTCCCTAAAATTGGATGCTTTCGGCTTAGAAAAAATACTGCAGAAGCACTTGTAAATAAAAAAATCAGGACAAAAAGTGCCCTTGCGCCGTCTCCAGCGGTCTTGTTGAAAATTGATAAAATCGGGCTTGCCAAAAAATATCCGATAATCGAAAAAACTACTGGAAAAAGAAGTGAAATAATTCCTTGTGCTGCCTGAACTTTTTTGCCTGCGCCTATTAAAACTAGAGACCCCTGTTTTAACTGAAAATTTTGCGGATTAGAAACTTCTAATGGTGATGATTTTTTTTGACAGGCAAGGGAACAACCTGCACATTCATCTTTTTTTAATTCGAGAACGGTAATTTTTTTATCTGCACTTACAACAATCGCCTTTTTTGTCATTTTTGATTTCCATTTAAACTTTGCATCATTCTTTTGCATTCTTCTGCACCAGCAGTATTTCCTAATTGCTCATAAGTATCGTGTAAATTATAAATTGCGTCGTAAAAAAAAGGATTTATGCTGATTGCTTCTTCAAATGCGTATTCGGCAGTTTCGTAATTTTCCATATTGAATGTGATCACTCCGAGCGTATTCCAGAGTTTTGCATTGTCATTATCAAAATTTAATCCTGCAGAACAAAAATAAATTGCTTCTTCTTTTTGCTCCATTAATAAACACAGCATTGCAAGTTCGCATACAAGTTCCATATCTTCGGGCATTATTTCAAAAGCTTTTTTCATTGCATTTTTTGCCAGCTGAAAATTTCCCATGTCTCTGTAGGTGATTCCAAGATTGAACCAAAGAAGATAGTTGTCCTGTTCAACAGTAATTGCTCTTTTTAGGCACGCAATTGCTTCATCAAACTGACCTGACGATGCAAGATTTATTGCCTGATTGTTCAGTTTTTCGCTGCTTTCTTTCATCATAAAATCCTCCTGTAAAAGACAATTTGCAAACCGGATTTTTAAGTGTTCCTCAATGAACTGAAGATGGAACCATATTTAAGAAAAGTTTTTTTATTTCCTGAACCGACGGCGTGTTTCCAAAAAGTTCTTCGAAGTTACAGAGAGATTCTTTTAAGATTTCAAGCCCCTTTTTTTCTGCCAGATTTACGCAGTCATATTTTTCAAGGAGAAGAATTGCTTTTTCTACACTTTTGCTTTCAATTCCTTCTGATTTTGCCTGTTCAAAATATTCAAAAATCTGTTCTTTTTCAGTTTGTTTGCATCTTTCAAAAAACAAGAGAACCGGAAGTGATTTTTTGCCTTCAACAATATCATCGCCTCTTTTTTTTCCAGGATTTCCTGTTTTTAAGTTTATGCAGTCATCAAGAATTTGGAATGCTTCACCAAGCCGGGCGGCAATTTTTCCTGCATTTTCTACAAAATCAAGATTTGCACCTGCTGCTAAGGAACCGCTTTTTGCAGCAAACGAAGATAATGTTCCTGTTTTATTTTGAACCATAGCGGAATATTGCTCTAAACTAGGAATTTCTTTTATGTTTCGATGCCAGCTTATATCCATTGCCTGTCCAAGATGCAGCCGCCTAAGTTCACAAAAATAAAGTGAGTAAAGCTGATTTTTTAGTTCTTCGCTGGCAGCTGAATTTTGAATGCAAAGCGCGGCATTAAAGTAAAGCCATGACGCTGAATTTACAGCGATATCTGTGCCGTAAGTTATGTAGGCTGCTGGTTTTCCACGTCGCGAAGATGAATTATCTTCAAGATCATCGTGAATTAAACTTGCTGTGTGAACAAATTCAAGCATTGGCGTTAGATTGTAAGCCGTTTCAAGTCGACTTTCTTTTTCTTCGGCTGAAAACTGTTTGCTTTCTGTTACTGCCTTTGCGCAGAGAACAAGAAACAGCGGACGCCATCTTTTTCCACCAAGACTGATTAAATCACGAGGTGCTTGAGTTAGAGGAAGAATGTGCTTTGCTTCCACAGCGGAATTAAGATTGCCAAAACAGTCCTTTTCCCATTTACTGAAATTTGGAGAAGAAATGTCTGGAAGGTAAAGATTTATTTTCTGTTCAATTTTTTCAAGTTCGCTTAGCATAAGACAAAGTATAATGAATTTCTTGTGCATTGTGAACTTTAAAAACTTGATGTTCCTTAATGTTCCCGTACAAGTCGGCTCATTTCGCCTGCCATATCATCAAGAGAAACCTGCTTTTGAACCGCACCGTTTTCCCAAGCTACTTTTGGCATTCCATAAACAATTGAAGAATTTTCGTCCTGACCTAAAGTCCACGCACCTTCTTTTCTCATCTCGGCAAGTTGAGCTGCTCCATCACGTCCCATTCCAGTCATAATTATACCAAGAGCATGATTTTTATAAATTTTCGCAACTGACTCAAAAAGCACGTCTACTGAGGGTCTGTGTCCGTTTCGTAAATCTTCTTTTGAAAGTCTGATTACATTGCATAAAGTTGATTTTTCTACTTTGATATGAAAATCTCCTGGCGCAATATAAATTTGTCCCGGATGAATCAAATCGTCATCTTCGGCTTCTTTTACTGCAATCGGACAAATTCTATCTAATGAAGCAGCAAATTCCCTTGTAAAACCTGCCGGCATATGCTGAACAACAAGAATTGGTTTTGAAAATTTTGGATCTATTTTTGCAAAAACTTCTCTAAGTGCATTCGGTCCGCCTGTTGAAATTCCAATTGCTACAACTTCAATATTTGATGGTTCCCGCACAGGCACAATTATTTGCGGCTCTTTTTTTTGAGTTTGAAGAAGGGTCTGCGAAAGTTCAAGTGTACTTTGTGAAGTTTTTACTTTGTCAATTATTCCTTCTTTTATTGACGCAGCTTCAGCTTCCTTGAGCCTTGCGATGTGCATAAAAACTTCGGTAGAAAGAACTTCTTTTCCGTGCTTACGTGCATATTTTCCGCCGTAAGATGCAATTTTTTCAATAATCGAGCCGGAAACTGTGGTTATGTTTGCTGAAGTTGAACCTGACGGCTTTGTTATAAAATCGCTTGCACCAAGCTCAAGGCACTGCATTGTTACAGCCGCACCCTTTGTTGCAATTGATGAAAGAATTACAACCGGAATATCAATTCCCTGCTTTTTTCGTTCTTCAAGAAACTGAACTCCGTTCATTTCAGGCATTTCAATATCAAGAAGAATTAAATCTGGCTTTAATTGAGGAATTTTTTGCAGAAGGAAGCGACCGTTCATTGCAGTCCCGGCAACATTCATTCCTTCAGTTCCGTTTACAATTCTTGAAATAAGGTTGCGCATTAAAGCTGAGTCATCACAAACAAGAACCTGAATATCATCCATTTTGTTGATTCCTTTTTAGTACATAAAGTGAAGAGAATTTGTACTGATTTTTTTGTTACAGGACATCTCTAAAAATTATTTTATTTTTTTTCGTAGAGACAAGCCCACTGTGTTTTTAGAAATTCAAATTTTGTATCCATTCCAAAAAGACTTTCTGAATGTCCAATAAAAAGATACGAATTCATAGACATTGAGTTGTAAAATCTATCGATTGTTGCTTTTTGTGCAGCTTCATCAAAATAAATCAGAACGTTGCGGCAGAAAACTACATCAAAATTTCTTGCACCCATATCATAGCGAAGGTTATGGTAGTCAAATTTTATAGTCTGCATTAGTTCCGGCTTTACCTGATAACCGCCATCAGCCTTTGTAAAATAAGTTGCAAGATAATTCTGCGGAATTCCCGTAATTCTTGAATCCGCATAAAATCCCTGCTGACCAACCATCAGCGATTTTAGTGAAATATCAGAGGCTGTAATGTCAAATGTATATGGCGCAGGCAATTTGTCTTTTAAAATCATTGCGATTGTATAAGGTTCTTCGCCTGTTGAACAGCCAGCACTCCAAATGTGAATTTTTGTTTCCATCAACTTTTTCTTTTTTTCTATAAGGTGAGGAAGAACATAATTTATGAGTGCATCAAAATGCGGCTGGTTTCTGAAAAATCTAGTTAGATTTGTGGTTATGCTGTCGAGGAAGATTTTAAACTCTTCTGAATCTGTAGTGATAAGTTTATAATAGTCGTCAAGATTTTCCATCTGCTTTTCACGCAAACGCTCTTTTAAACGGCTGTCGAGAATGGATCTGTTTGTTTCTGAAAAAGTAATTCCGCTAGAATCGTAAATCAACTTACGGAAAATATCAAATTGTAAATCTGTGAGCAACTCTGCCATAATGTCTTATTATAACCCTCTGAAATCGAAAAGTAAAATAAAAAACAAAAAAATCCTGCAAAACCAGAAAACTCCGCGTTTGAAACAAATTGCAATTTTTTTAGAATTTTTACAAACTCAACATCACTTAAAATTTATTTCCAAAGATTTGCTGGATTTACGCTTCGACCTTGCTTGTAAACTGCAAAATGCAGGTGCGGTCCTGTACTCATTCCAGTACTTCCGACTTTTCCAATTGGCGTGTTTGTGTAAACGAAATTTCCTTTTTTACAGTCAATTTTGCTTAAATGTCCGTACAAAGTTTTATATCCTGAATGATGGCTTATGATTATAAAATTTCCGTAGACATTATTATTTCCTGTTTGTATAACTGTTCCTGAAAGTGCCGGATAAACTGTTGTTCCTGCAGCGCACGCCATATCAATTCCACCATGAAAAGTTCTCTTTGAAGAGTCAAACGGATTGTTACGCCAACCGTACCATGATGAAAAATAAAACCGGCTGGAATGAATTGGTTTTATAAATAAATCGCCATTGATTTCCTGTCTTGTAACCCAGTCGAGTTCAGCATCTGGAACAAAAATCGTGCTTCCTTCTTTTAAGATTGCGTCAGGTTCAAGATTATTTACCAAGGCGCATTTTTGAGCATCAATTTTATATTTTTGTGCGATTGTTTGCGGAGTTTCGCTTCCTGTGCGTACAGTGTAGAGAATTCCTGTCATTGAAGGAATTTTTAAATACTGACCGATTTGTATGAGTCTGGAAGATTTTATGCTGTTTACGCTGATTATTGTGTCTGTGCTGACATTGAATTCATCAGCGATAAATCCAATCATGTCGCCTTTTTTTACTCTGTACGAAAAATATGAAACTTCATTTTGATTTTCTTGAATTTCGCCACTTTGCTCTGAATCTAAAAGATTTGCAAGTTCAAGATTATTTTTTAAATTTTCTGAATTTTCAGTTAGATTTTCCTGCGTTAATTCTGACAAATTGATATTTTCAGCTCCGCCTTTGCCTTTTGCATTATGAAAATGAACCGCCGCAAGCGAAAAAACTCCGACAACAGCGAGTCCTGAAACAACTGAAATTGAATATATAAGTGCAAGACGAATCTTGTTTTTTACGAGAATTTTTTTACTGTAGCTCATTTTGCCAGAAAAACTGAATTTTTTCATTTTTTATTTTTGCCTCAATTTTTTTTGCTGATTTATGATTTTGCTATTTCTTATTTAGACCGATTAAATATGTTTCAAAAGATTCTGTGCGGCAGGCTTCAGGTTTGAATCCTTTTGCTACCGTGAAAATTTCCCGCATTTTTTGAAGTTCTTTTTGCTGATCTCCATTCTGAAAAATTTTTACACAGAAATTTCCGCCTTTTTTTAGCATATCCTGTGCGTACCAAATTGCCATTTCCACAAGACTTTTTGAGCGCGCCGTGTCGATTGTGCGATTGCCGGTTGTTAGTGGAGCCGCATCGCATACAACAAGATCAAATGGTCCCTGCTCTTTTATTTGAGTGCGAACTTCTTCGTCAGTTAAATCGCCTTGAAAAAAAATTAAATTGCTTCCTTTTACTGACTTTGAAAGCGGATTCAAGTCGCAGGAAACAACTTTGCCTGAAGAATCAAGATTGCGTAAAAGCCAGGTTGTCCAGCTTCCTGGAGCTGAGCCTAAATCGAGAACGGAACGCGCATTTTTTAACATTTTGAATTTTTGATCGATTTCCTGAAGTTTATAAACGCTTCGTGCAGGATAACCTTCTTTGAATGCTTTTTGAGACCAAAAATCTGGTTTGCTATATGAATTTTGTTTAGACGGCATACCATTATTTTCGGCAGAAAAAATGCGGAATTTTAGGAGAATTTTGTTCTGCAGAAATTTTGGCGAGGTCAGTTTTTTTAATAAAGTGAAAAAATTCCTTTGTTCCCGTAGAAAAATTTCAGACTAGTTTTGTACCGATTTTTTTCACGAAAAATTCTATGTTTGAATATATAAATCCGAAAAAGTAAAATATAAGTAAAAATGCAAAAATCATAATCACAACAAATGAAAGGAACGAAGCTGAAATTCCTTTTGTAAGAATATTTGCTAAAATCATGCTTGCAATTAAAATGATTCCAGCGACAATCCAGTTTATGAAATTTATTTTTTGGTTTTTTGGTTTATAGTTTGGATCAATTTGACTTACAATCTGCGTGATTTCCTGCGAGTTTACAGGCGCTTTGATTTTTAGTGGACGTGCTGAAATTTTTTCGGCTTTTGCAAGAGCCTTTATCGTTTTTCTGCATTTTTT
Source organism: bacterium (assembly GCA_963601995.1). Taxonomy (GTDB): domain Bacteria; phylum Spirochaetota; class Spirochaetia; order Treponematales; family Treponemataceae; genus Treponema_D. Next base: position 7,405 of record CAVCIJ010000164.1, read on the forward strand.
GCATGAAAGAAGATGCAAAGAAAGTTTGAACGGAATTCTTTGGTTCTTGTCGAGCATAAGGTATTCTGTTATATAATCATCGCAATTTTTATTCATATTTTCTCCTATCTAGAAGTCAAGAATGGAATTTCAGATTTTATCTTAACCAATGATTTTTTTTATGTTGAAAACTCTTTTAATTTTTGCGCTAGAATTTTTTTCGCCCTGAAAATATGCGACTTTATTGTGTTTACAGGAAATCCTGTGATTATTGCAATTTCTTCAAGCGAAAAATCGTAGAAAAAATAAAAATCCAGACAGACAGCATAATTTTTTGGCAGCTGTAAAACGGCTTCTCTAACAGCCTGTCTTGTAAAATTCAAAAAATTTGCTTCTTCCGGACTTTCAACCGCAGAAACAAGAGATTCTTCATTTGCTAAAGTTTCGTATTCAGCATTTTTGTTTTTTGAATTGACTGCGGTTGTGTAGGCGATTCGCGTAAGCCAGGTAGAAAATTTGCTTTCTCCACGAAAATTTGCGAGGTTCTTGAAGACTTTTAAAAAAACTTCCTGCTCAAAATCCTTGCAATCGTCTGTGTTGTGAAAAAAACTCATTCCAACGGCAGTTACACGGTTTTTGTATAGGGCTATAAGTTTTGCAAAAGCTCTCGAATTTCCCTTCAGTGATTCTGAAATAAGAAGTGAATCTTTGTCTTGAGAAAATAATTTGATTTTGTTCCTGCTCTTATCATTCTTCATCAGATTTGCTGTTTTTAAAACTTGGATTCAGTTTATAAAAAATTATAAGCATAATTCCAAGAGCAAGAGGAATGAGTCCGCCGAGCAAAGAATAAGAAAGTCCCTGCATAAGAAGAAAAATAATTGTAAGAACAAGTCCAGCACCACTAAGACAAAGTCCCGCAAGAAGTGAAAATACTTCAAAGTTGATTTTAGGCTGTCTGTAAGTGTGCTGAATCATACGGAGTTTGTTTTCTTTGTGATGCCACAAAAATGCAAAAAACAAAAGAATTCCCATTACAACAATTCCAATTATTGGAATAAGAGAAAGCAGAACTTGTGCTGCTGGAGTTAACGATGTCATTGATTCACCTCTAAAATATTAGACCAAAAAAAAAATTGGCGGTTGCAGAAAATTTTTGTTCATCATATTTTAGACTGATTTTTAAAGATTTCCCTTGATGAAAATATAGTCTGTAAAATACAAGGAGCTTATTTGTCCTAAAACAAAATTCTGGTTCAGTTTTTCAAGCAGTTCTTCCTTGATTTTTTTTTCGCCTTTTTCAAGCAGTTCTTCTTCTGTAAACTGAGTAAAATATTCTGCAATAATAGATTTTTCCATTTTTTGTTTTTGAGAAAGTTCTTCATAAAAAGTTTTGTCGCTTTCTGGATAGGCAAACCACGGTGTTATTATAATGCTTGTTCCTAAAGTTTCGTTATCCGGCGATTTTGTTAGGGTTCTTATCTGACCGATTTCTGTGTAGGCAGCAAGTTTGTCTGATGTTCTGGAACTGTAGTTTACAACTTCGCTTGGCTTTGGATCGGCAATTCTATAAGTTTTAACTGCGCGCGGACCCTTTGCAAAAAAAACTATAATTGTGGCTAGAAGTAGAAAAATCAAAAGAGAAAGCAAAATCCACTGAAGTATTTTTGTAAATTTAACTTCGTCAAAATGCACTTTTTTATTCTCCCCATAATAAAAAACTGACAGTGTTTGAAGTGCAGCACAGCGGCATGAATTTATCGGATATTTTTTTATGCCTCAGTTAAGCATAAAATCTTTTAAAAGCGATAAAGTTCTTGTGCTTGCTTTTCCTTCTTCGTCTATAAAGCCTGGAATTCTTGCTTCAAGTTCCACTGTGTTTTCAAGCCATTCTTCCTTTTCGATTGTACCGTTTTTTCGGACAAGTTCAACAAGTTGGGCGTTTTGAATTGGAATTGAATATTTTTTTAGTTTGCCTAAAAGATTTTCTGTAATCGAAGAAAGGAGTTTTTCAAATCCCTGCTGAGTTTTTGCGCTTATATAAATTGCATCTAGAAATTTTAAGTTCAGCATTGAAATTAAAACAGGATCTTCTGCGATTTTATCAGTCTTATTTAAAACTGTTATGTGCGGAATTTTATCAGCGTGAATTTCTTCAAGAACTTTTAAAACCTGCATATACTGATTTTCGCACTGAGGATCGCTTGCATCAACAACAATTACAAGGAAATTTGCAAGAGCCGTTTCTTCCAGAGTTGACTTGAATGCGTCAATTAAAGTGTGAGGAAGATTTGAAATAAAACCGACTGTGTCAGTAAGAAGAACACTTGAACCTTCAGCAAGCGGAAGTTTTCTCGTAGTTGGATCGAGAGTTGCAAAAAGTTTGTCTTCTACAAAAGCATCGGCTCCTGTAAGTGCATTTAAAAGACTTGATTTGCCGGCATTTGTGTAACCTACAAGAGCGCATACCTGACTTGAATTCCGTTCGCGCTGCTTTCTCTGAGTTTCGCGGTTGATTTTTACCTGCTCAAGTTCTTTTTTGATTTCTGTGATTTTATCTTCAACCTGTCTTCTGTCAAGTTCTAGTTGTGTTTCTCCAGAACCCTTTGCTCCGTAAGAACCGCCTCTTTGTCTCGCCATATCTCCGTAGGAATGAGCAAGACGTGGAAGCGAATAAATGAGTTTTGCAAGTTCTACCTGAAGTTGAGCTTCCTTTGTTTGTGCCCTCTGTGCAAAAATTCTTATAATAACTTCATTGCGGTCAAAAACTGGAATTCCTGCAAGCCTTTCCCAGTTGCGCTGTTTGGAAGATTGAATTTCAAAGTCAAAAATAATGCAGTCAGCAAAAATTTCTTTGGCCTTATTTGCAATTTCGTTTGCCTTGCCGCTTCCAATTCCGTAAACAGGATTGGGTTCAATTCTATTTAAAACAACGGTTCCAGCAGTTTCGTAGCCGAGCGTTCTGCAAAGCTCCATAAGTTCTTTTGGTTCTCCGCTTGAAAGATTGTTTTTTTTAGGCGGAGGCGCAACCAGCAGACATTTTACTTTGCGCTCTTCTTCTTCTCTAACTTCAATCATAGGCAAAAATTATATCAGATTCACAAATTTTTTGCATTTCATAAAAGACTGAACCGAAAGAATTTTGTGCTAAAAAAATTTAAGAAAAAAAATTTATGTCCGATAATTTATTTAACAAAGATAAAAATATGAATTCTCGTGGTTTAATGAAAAAAGCCCTGGAAATTCAAAATCGTGAAAAAAAGGAAGAAAAAGTGACAGGCGTTTGTGAATCCAAAAATGATAAAAATTCAGCAATTGTTGTTCGTGATGGAATTTTCACAATTTCAGACAAACTTGAATTTTCTGGAGTAAAACAGGATCCTGAACTGAAAAATCTTGTTGATTCAGTTATAAGATAAGTTTTTTTTTGACTTTGACTTTTTTTGTTTCCTCAAATTTTGATTTTTAATTTGATAAAATTCTTGAATTTTTTTTAACTAAGTAAAATTTGTGGATAAAAACGATCTTGAATTTTCATTTTGATTTTCCAGCGGATGTAAAAATTTTAGGTCGTCTCAAAAACCTGTCATTGTTCTGACTTTGCAATAAGAAACGCATTGTCTGTAAAATAGAATTTTTTTACCGGTAGAAATTTTATTTGTAAACAGCGTTTTTTTTGTTAAGAGAAAATTTTCTTAACAAGAGATGCGTGCGTGTGATGCTGCGGACTTTTTTTACTGCCGGAATTTTTTGTTGAAAAGCTCCTGTTT
>CAVCIJ010000165.1:0-5572 GCA_963601995.1 bacterium
TAGCGAACTTGCCGTGCAATGCGTAAAACTCACAGAAGAAAATCCAAAGGCAAAAGTGATTTTTGTAGGAAAAGGTCCTGCCTATGACAGTCTTGTAGAAAAACTTCAAAATCAAATTCAGAAAAAAACTATAATTTTTACAGGATATATAGAATGGCAAAAAACACATGAATTTTATGAAGCAGCAGATGTTTTTATAACGGCAAGTCTTTCAGAAATGCATTCAATGACAATTCTTGAAGCACAACTCTGCTCTCTTCCAGTTATTGCCCGCAATGATGAAAGCTATCATGATTGTGTAATCCCAGGCGTAAACGGTTATCTTTCAAATTCAGACGAAGAACTTTTTAAGGATATGCTTGAACTTTCAACAAATAAAGAAAAACGTGTCCTTTTTGCAAAAAACGCACTTGAGCAAACAAAAAAATTTAGTCTTGAAACAAATGTCAAAAAAACAGTTGTTGTATACGAGGAAGTAATAAAATCTTATCCAAAAAAAATTGACGAAAAAAACGTATTTCAACTGCTTGAAAAAATAAACTGAAATAAAATTAAGTAATTTTTTTTGAACTTGACTTGCCTGCAATATCGTGAACTTTTCTTAGCTGGCAGAATTTTTTGATAAAAACTATGCTTTTTGCCCTGCAAAGTTTTCTTTCATCAGCTAAATTTTGTCAGCAAACTGGCACAGAATCTAATGACGCAGACTTTTTCTAAAAAAGGAAATTTCCGTCTTAACAAAATCATTTTATTTTCAAGTTCAAATCAATCAAATAAGATATGATTTGCTGTTTTATAAATACTAAAATCAATGTAGTACAACAATTCAGTGGCAAAAGTAGAAAAAAATCTAAATATATGATAGATTGGTGCTTATGCTTTTTACATCTAATTTTCGTAAATTTTTTTTGACATTCATAGTTATTAGTTCAGTTTCATTTGGCTTTGCACAGATAAGCACTGATCCAAGCCATAAATTCTATGAATATGCCCAAAACTGGTATCTTGAGGGAACTGTAAAAACTCTGCCACCGCTCCGCCCATATTCAAAAAATCAAATTAACAGCATTTTAACTCAAGTTATAGAAAACGGTTCAGTAAAAAATCAGGAACTTGCAAAAGAATTTTATGAAGAACTCAACGGCAAAAAATGGTACCTGGTTTTGGAAGCTGATGCCAAAGAAAAAATTGATTCTGTAAACGGAGCTTCAAGTCTTTTTGTTCCAGTTTTTCCTTCAGCAAGCGGTGACTTAGGATTTTTTAATAACTTTGCAACACTTGGCTACGACATTGGAATTTCTGCATACAATCAAAGTGAAGCAAATTACAGACCTGCTTATACAAATTCGCTTCAAGATTCAATTCTAGATCCATCGACAGTCGGTCCGTACAATCTTTATCTTGATATGAATGATATTGTTAGCATTGGAACTGAAAATATTTTTGTTCAGGCAGGAATTAACAGAACAGGATACGGCTCTTTTTTAAATGACGGAATTGCCTTAAATGACACTTCGTATCACGCTGCAAACCTTTCATTTTCTATAATCCGTGAAAAATTTTCTTACGCCCAGCTTTACTCAGTAATCGGATCAAGCACAAACTACAATGGTGAACCTTCAAAACCGAATAAATATCTTACTCTTCATCAGATTTCTTATAAAATTCTACCGGAACTTGAACTTAGTTATTATGAATCAATTATTTATGGCGAAAGATTTGATCCTTCATATTTTATTCCAGCACCTTACATGGTAATACAGGGAATCGGCGGTTGTAACGACAATCTTCAAATGGGAATTCGTGCAGATTACAATCCATTTAAAGGCTTTTTGTGGGCAACTGATATTTTCGTAGACGATCTTGCTGTAAATGAACTCGTAAAATTTAATTTTGATACAAAAATCCGCGTTGCTGCAAAAACTGGCATTATTTACGCATTTGATTCTCCTGTTTTAAACAGAATCAGTCTTGACTACACACTCGTAACGCCTTACACCTACGCACATTCTGACTACAGCCAGACATCCTATTGGTCTTCAGACAGCATATACAATTATCAAAACTATACAAATAATGGAATTTCTATTGGTTCAGTTCTGCCACCAAACAGCGACTGCATAAACTTTAAATTTTCATTAAATCCGTTTAAAAATTTTTATCTTGACTTTGCGGGACTTTTTGCACGGCATGCAAATTCAGCAGAATCTTTCTCAAACTCTACAGCTATCGGCTACTTAACAAGCGAATCTGGAAAATATGCAACAGACGGAAGTATTTTTATGCATCAAACTTTAGAAAATACTTTTCTTGAAGAATTGAATGAACATTTGAACTTTCTTACCCAAGAACATAAAATGTACGTCCTGCAGCTTGGTCTAAATGCAAAATATTCTCTTCAAAAATACAAATGGGGAAGTTTAAGTTTTAAAGCTGCGTATAATTTTGAATATATTCATAACAAAGGAGTTGATTCAAATCTTTATCCAGGCGGAGAAGTTACTGATTCTGGAACAACTGATTCTCAAGGCAACACACTTTATATAATTGAAGGCGATTCAGCTTACTACACAGAAAGTCAGATTCTGGAAATTTATAAAAACAAGTGGATTTCTTCATTCTACGACATTTTTGCAAATTATTTTTCGTTTGGAATTGAATACAAATTTTAGTTTCATTTCTTAAAAATCAAAAGGATAAAAAATATGGATGAAAAAGAATTTGATGAGTTTTTAAGCAAAAATTGCGAGCATACAAGTTCATTTTGGTCAGGTGTGGGACTTTGCATTGTTGATGGATTTGTACTTTTTTTGTGCATAGGATTCGGATTTTTTATAGTAAACTTATTTGTTCCATCAGCAATAAATTTTAAATCATTTATTAACTACTCAATTTACATACCTTTTGTTTTAGTTCTTTTTGGAGCCATAGGACTTTATCCAGGAATAATGAATATGCCTACAGAAGAAGTAAAACGCTACTGCGGCGTATGTTTTTTTTCATTCATAGCGATTGTAATAAGTCTTTATATTTCAAATTTGAATCAGGCTGTATATGCAAGATATATTATCCGCGACAGCAGTCAGATTGCAGTTGGAGCTGCATTTATTGTAAGTTTTCCATTCACTGTGATTTTTCTTCCGTTTACAAGACATTTTGCAAAAAAAATCTTTTCAAAATTCAAGTGGTGGGGCGTTCCTGCAGTAATTTATACTTCAAAAGACAGCGCAAACGAGGTAATCAACAAACTTCTTAAAAATAAATATCTTGGCTACAATCCAGTTGCAATTTTTGATTCAAACGCACAGGAATTTAAGAAAACAAAAGATATTCCGTGCTTTCCGATTGATGAAAAAATTTTCGCCGTTATAAAAAAGCACAACATAAAATGTGCAATTATCTGTGACTACAAGGGCGATATGTTTCGGATAATGTCTTCTTATAGATACACAATTTCAGTTCCAATACATCAAAATGTGGGTACTACAACTCAGCAAATAAAAGACATTGCCGGAATTACAGGTTTTGCTTCAGTACACAACCTTACATTTAAATTCAACTACTTTTTGAAGCGACTTCTTGACATTTTTATAATTCTCTTTTTCTGCCCTATTTTAATTCCACTTATGCTGATTTTAATGATTCTTGTAAAATGCACATCACGAGGACCAGTTTTTTACGGACACAAAAGAGTCGGCAAAAATGGAAAAGAATTTAAATGCTGGAAATTCCGTTCAATGCGCATTGATGCCGATAAAATGCTTGAAAAAATTCTTGCAGAAAATCCAGAAATGAGGAAGCAGTGGGAAAAGGAGCGTAAATTTGAAAATGATCCTCGAGTTACAAAATTTGGTAAATTTTTAAGAAAAACATCTCTTGACGAACTTCCGCAGCTTTTTAATGTTTTTATAGGAGAAATGAGTCTTGTAGGACCGCGCCCTGTTACTGATGGCGAACTTGAAAAATATGGAGACAGCCGCGACTATGTTCTTTCTGTTTTGCCGGGAATTACTGGAATGTGGCAGACGAGCGGAAGAAGTGACACAGTTTACGAAGAAAGAATTATGCTCGATTCTTATTACATTCAAAACTGGTCAATTTGGCTTGATTTGTGGATTCTTATAAAAACAATCTGGGTGGTACTTGATAAAAAAGGTGCGTACTAATAAAAAATTCTGCTTTTATCAGAAAAAGAAAGTTTTTTTTATTTAAGTTTTGATTAAGTTTAAGGAAAAATCTTTACGATAAGTACTTGCAGATAAAAATACGGAATTTATCACTTATAGACTAGAAAAGAATTAGTCATTAAAATATCGGCATATAAAATTGATTTTAAAAGGTTTTCTCAGTTTATGAAGTTTTCTAAAAAAAACACAGTTCTGATTTTAAGTGTACTTTTTTTTACAAGTCTTTCTTTTTCGCAGGAAGAAATCTCGAGTCACTCAGCAGAAAATAAAGAAATTCAAATCCAGGAAAAATATAAAATTTTGGACATTGAATTTAATTCTCAGGGAAAAACAAAAATTTATGCTATAAAAAGAAATATAACAAATATCGACTATGATAAAATTTTTTCCTCAAAAGAAGAATTTGAAACTTATTTAGGCGACATTAAGCAACAGCTTGTAAACACACGTTTAATCGACAGCATTAACTATTCTTATGAAATTGACAGCAGTGAAAATAATATAAATCTTGCAAAAGTAAGTTATAGCTTTTCAGATTCACAATCTTTTCTTGCGCTGCCAAAGCCTACTCTCGACACAAATTCAGGATTTGAAATTAAATTAAAACTTAAGGACAATAATTTTTTAGGTACGATGAGCGATTTGAATCTTGACCTGAACGGGCAGTTTGGAAATGAAGATGCTCCGGATGATTGGTCAAAAATTTCAGGCGGATTCAATTTTGAATATGAATTTCCTTTTAATATTGGACTAACCGAAAATTCCTGGAGTAACACATTTGAATTTGGCTGGGAACTTGGTGATGATCTCCCGGAATTCAATTATAACACAGGCTTAGTTTTTGGTATTCCATTTGGCAATCATAAACTTAATTTAAGCGGTACGCAGTCCGTTATAAGAGAGAAAGATTACGTTCAATACGGAGATGAACTTTATTTTATCGAAAAGGCTGAAATTTCGCTTCCTCTTGTTTTAGGATATCTTGGAAATACAACTGCAGTTACTTATACTCCGTCTGTAAATATTGTTTACAACTGGGACAAAGATGGAATAAACGAAAACAATACTGAGTTAAAGCAGTCCCCAATGATGAATGTTGTGCAGTCAATTGGTGTAAGCAATATAAACTGGAATGAGAAATACAATTTTCGCGACGGTTATTATTTTAGCACTGAAGAAGGAATCGGTTGGGATTTTCACACAGAAGTTATAGGTGAAAAAGTTGTTCCTTACATAACGTCAAACGCACGTTTCTATAAAAGCTGGACATATTTAGGATTTGCAATAAATTCAAATTTCTTTGCAGGATTAAATAAAAATACAAAAATCGGCTCTTATCTAAGAGGTGCTGCGGATTATCAAAAATTCAACGATGACTACAATGT
>CAVCIJ010000166.1:0-8084 GCA_963601995.1 bacterium
GGAGTAGGAAAGAGTTTTGCGTATTTGATTCCATCGCTTTTGTGGGCGCAGAAAAACAAGGAAAGAGTCGTAGTTTCTACAGGAACCATAAATCTTCAGCAGCAGATTTTTGAAAAAGATATTCCTGCAGCAAAAAAAATTCTTGGAACTAATGTAAAAGCTGTTCTTTTAAAAGGCAGACAGAATTATGTGTGTCTTAGAAGACTTTCTGACGCCGGCAGCGAAAGGGAACTTTTTAATGAAAATATAGAATTTTTTGATAAAATTGCGGATTGGGCAAAAACTTCAGAAACCGGCAGTCGGAGCGATCTGTCTTTTTTTCCGCCGGAAAACGTCTGGTCTCAGGTAAACAGCGAAAGCGATGCCTGCATGGGAAACAGATGTCCTTTCCGCAAAGACTGTTTTGTAATGAAAATTAGAAAAGAAGCTTCCGACGCAAATTTAATTGTTGTAAATCATCACCTTCTTTTTGCTGACATTGAAAGTCGTATAAACGGAATTGGCTATGAAGACACTGCTGTGCTTCCACCATATAAGCGGATTGTTTTTGATGAGGCGCATGGAATTGAAGAAAGTGCTACAAGTTTTTTTAGCGAAACTGTAAATCGCTTTAAGGTGAATAAGCAGTTGAATCTTCTTTATAGAACAAAACGCACGGCACTTGCCGGTTATGCGGTTCAGCTTGATGCGGTTGCAAAAGACGAAAAATTTCTTGAAAAGGTAAGCAGTCTCATTAGTGAACTTAAGGAGCACCTTACTGAACTTGAAATTTCTGTGCTTGAATGCCTGGAATTTGATTCTACGGCAAGAATTAACGAACAGTCGGCACCGAAATTTTCTTTATTTTTTGAAAAACTTTCTCAGTTTAATCTTGCATTTGTTACTTTTAATTCGCTGATTCGCGGAACGCTTGAAGAACTTGACGATGATGATAAGGAAATTCAATGTGTGTGGGAAACTAAAAATGTTCTTAACAGACTTGAAGATATGGCAGCCCTCTCTAAGAAATTTGCTGAATTTTCAGAGTTTTCGGAAACTGTTTTTTGGATTGAAAAAGTTCGTCTTGCTCCAAAAAAGCCGGGCGATGAACCGTTGATTTTTCCTCAGTTTATTCAAACTCCTCTTGATATTGCTCCTCTTATGGAACGCGGCGTTTTTGAACCGATGAGCAGCGTTGTGTGTACAAGTGCAACTCTTCGTACTGGAACTGATTTTAATTACTGGATGAGGCGGACAGGAATAAGTTTTTTGGAAAAAGAACGTATTCTGCAGGAAGTTTTTGAATCTCCTTTTCCATATAAGACGAATGTAATTTTTGCAGTTCCAAACGATGCTCCTTTTCCAAAAAGTCAGTATTTTCAGGAATATGTGGAAAAAACTGCTCCTGAACTTATTTTTGCAGCAGGAGGAAGAACTCTTGTTCTTTTTACAAGCTATGATTCATTAAAAAATACTTATGCAAAAACAAAATCTATCTTGAATCAAAAAGGAATTGTTGTTTACAGGCAAGGTGAAGATGACAGATTCAGTTTGCTGCAGAAATTTAAAAATGAAAAAGACAGCGTCCTTTATGCTACTGAAAGTTTTTGGGAAGGTGTTGATGTTCCTGGAGAAAGTTTAAGTCAGGTTATTATAGTAAAACTTCCATTTAGTGTACCTAATGACCCTGTTTTTGAAGCGAGAAGTGAAGCTGTTGAAAAGCGCGGTGGTTCTTCTTTTATGGAACTTAGTGTTCCTCAGGCTGTTATAAAATTCCGGCAGGGATTTGGCCGCCTTATGAGAAGAAGCGATGATAGAGGCGTCATAATTGTTATGGATCGAAGAATTGTTGAAATGCAGTACGGCAGACGTTTTACAACAAGCGTTCCAATGTCGCGCAGAATGTACAATTCTACCAAAGATATTGTTATGGCTGTAGAAAAATTTTTTAAAAAGGACTAGAATCAGGTCTATGTCAAATTTTATTACAATAATCTGTCTTTTTGGAACAGTTGCGTTTCCTACATTTATGCTTTGTCTTTCATATCCGTTTAGCAAAAAACTTTCGCTTTTCTGGTCAAATTACATCACTTCGAGATCAGCTCGTCTTGTGTTTGCAGTTTTAAAATATTACAAGCATTTTAATTTTTTAGGCGACAAAAAGTCTAAGAAACAGCTTCCTCAAAAATTTCTTGTGATTTCAAATCATCAGAGTTTCCTTGATATCGTTGTGTATTTTAAATATTTTTCTGAAAAAAAAGTTCGCTTTGTTGCAAAAGATGCACTTGGAAAAGTTCCTATGATTGGAAAAATGCTGCGAAGTCAGGAGCATTGCATGATTCCACGAACTGGCGGACTTTCAGTTGCTATGAAGTCAATAGAATCATTTGCAGAAAGAGTGAATAAAAGTGATGAAATTCCTGTCATATTTCCTGAGGGAACAAGAAGTCGCAATGGTGAATTAGGACAGTTTTACTCAGCAGGATTTAGACGCCTTGAAGAAGGAGTTAATCTTCCTGTTGCAGTTTGTGCTCTTGACGGCGGATGGAAAATTTCAAGATTCAGCCAGGTTTTTAAGAATTTGTACAGAGGTGCTTACAGAGTTAAGGTTTTAAAAGTTTATGACGTACCAAAAAATAAAGAAGAAGAAAAAATAATTCTTGAAGAAGGAGCTGCCCTTATACAGGAACAGTTAAAAAAATGGAGAGCTTTGCCTTCAGATTCTCTTGAAGTTTAATTTGATTTTTTATACAATACAAAACAGTTTTTGACCCTTTATGCAAAGCTGATTTTTTTTTGAAAAACTCCATTCAAAAACTTTTTCTATTAGAAAGTCAGTAATGCAGGCAATACATTCCCAACTGAAAATTCTTGTGCTTGAAGAGATTTTCGGGGCTTTAGCTGGTACAGAATTTTTTTTGTACAGATTCAAGCAATATTTTTATTTTATATTCTTTTTATGGAGGATAGTTATGGCTGGAGCCAGTAAAAACTCTCGTACTACAGTTGCTACACAGAAATTTATTTGTCCTGATTGCGGCGGAGAAATTTCTATGAAAACAATGTTTGAAAACGGAAGACTTAGAAATCTTGCAGTATGCTCAAAATGTAAGCGCACAGAGCGCAGACCAAAGGATTTCAAATAATTCTTCGTACAGCTGTGGTAAATCAGCTTAAAATTAACAAATTTTTCTATAAAGAAGAAGTTTCTTGTTGAATAAAAGAACTTCTCTATTTTAGTTGGAGGGTATTCCTTTGAAAAAGTCAGCAAAAAAGAGAAATGCGCAGAATCAGGTTCGCCATTTGCGCAATAAGGCTGTAAAATCAGAAGTGCACACATACGTTAGAAAATATACGAATGCTGTAACAAAAAAAGATCAGGAACTTGCATTGAGTGCTCTTAGAGAACTTGAGTCAGAACTTGACAATGCAGGACGCAAGGGTGTTATGAAGGCTAATGCAGTTTCTAGAAAGAAGAGCCGCATGGCAAAACTTTATAACGTTACATTTGCAAAAGCAAAATAAAGTTTTTTTTTATTAAGCGGTTAAAAAAAATCTTAACCGCTTAATTTTAGAAATGTTTTTGGTTTATTTGCTTGAAAACAGCACCAGGAATGAGTTTTCTAGTTTTCTAACTGGCGAATTTTTGTGTTTTAGGTAAATATTGATTTTTTTTATAGAATAAAGTTTGCACGAGGTAAATATGTCTTCAAAAAAGGTAACAAAATCTGATTTGGTTGATAGAATTTACCAGAACTGTGATTGTGAAAAAAAACTTGTTCAGAGCGTTGTTGATGAATTTTTAGTTTCATTAAAAGATTCATTAAAAGAAAAAAATACTATTGAACTTAGAGGCTTCGGTACTTTTGAACCACGCCTTAGAAAGGGAAGAAGTAAGGCTCGTAATCCTAAAACTGGTGAAAATTTAAGCGTTGCACCTCATTATACAATAATTTTTAGGACTGGTCAGGATTTAAAAAGTTCAATGCTGGAACTTCCCATTGAAGAATTATAAAAAAGCGTCTTCTATTTATAAAATTTTAATTTGAAAATCTTGTAAATTTTTTAATAATTAGTGTACAATTAAATCACAAGTTTGTTGCCTATAATATTTTTTGTGATTTTGAGAATTTATTTTTCAAAGTCGATTTTAATTTTGTTTTATTCTGGCAATTTTTACGGATAAGAATTTTATCCGTGTTTTAAATATTTTTAAGGATTTTTTTTAAGGACATTTTTTAATTACGAGTTTTAAAAGATTTACTTAATTCTTCATATTTTGGAAAATAAAATGACAAAGGAATCTGGAAATTTAACTGTATTTGGTCAGGAAACCGAGTTTGACGGAATCTTGGAATTTACAGATAATCTTATAATTACTGGTAAATTTCACGGCACAATAAATGCAACTGGAAATCTTGAAATTGACAAGACGGCTGTTTGCGAAGTTGATAAAATGAAAGCGTCATCGATTGTTGTTTCGGGGCAAATTACAGGAAATATTGAGGCTGAGGAAAGAATTGAATTTTGTAACGGAAGCAAAGTAAAGGGCGATATAAAAACTGCACGTCTTAGAATTGCCGAAAACGTAGAATTTGACGGATCTATTTCTATGCTTCAAAATCCTCCTGAGTCAGATATTTTTGAATTTGCCTCAGAAGAGTATAAAAATTCTCTTATAATGAAAACAAATGATGTTCGTTAGTTTTATGATTTTATTCTGTTGAATAAAGTTATAGAAAAGTTAAAAAGTTCTGATAATACATTTTATCCTCAAAAAGTAAAAATACGGGATTTTTCTGAAATTTACAGTTTTTGGTGATGTCCATAGCTTAGTGATGTTCTAAAATTTTTTCAGTTTTTAGAGATAATTTTTATATTTATAAGGAAATCTACGAAGTTTTTTTTACAGATTTAACTCAGTTAAAAAAATATTTAGAGATGCCTGCGAATTTTTAATCTTTATAATATAGGGATTTTGAATATCGTATTTTAGAGCTTCCCTTTACATAAAAAATTTATAAAACTAAAAATTACTGTGCGCTTTTATAAGAGATGGTGATTTTATCAGTTTTTTATTTTGGAGAAAATTTATGGCCTTTAAGCGGAAAACAGAAGATGAATCTCAGTTACTTGAGATTCAGGAAGAAAATCATGGTTTTGAAGCAGCTGACGAAATGCCATCTTTGCAGGAAAATGCTGCCTCAGAAACCCAGCTGCCTGAAGAAGAAAAAACTAAGAAACGGCGGATTGTAAAATCGCGTGTTGCAAAATCTGATGAAAATAGCGGGTCTGAAGAAAAATCAGAAGCAGCGGAGCCTGAAGAAAAACGTGTTGTCCGAAGAATTTCTAGAAATAAATCTTCAGTTCAAACAGAAAATTCTTTGAATCCTGAAAATTCTGTGCCTTTGGAAAGTGAACAGCCTGATCACGAATCTGAAGAAACTTCTGAAGTAAAATCAGAAAATTCTGACTTTACTAACTCTGGCGATACTGGCTCGGAGTCGGAAAATGAAGAGAAGTCTTCTTTTGCTTCTAGAAATCTTCGTCGCACAGATTCGCGCGGAAATCAGCGGAACTGGAATAATGGCGGACGTTACAACAATAATAGAAGATATAATCCAAGAAATTATGAGCGGAATTCCCAACAGGAAATGCAAAAATACGAGCCGCCTGAAGATTATGAGTCGAAGCCGCGTCTTCTTATAAATGATCTTACAAAAATGAGCATGCCTGAACTTAGAACTTTGGGTGCTCAATACGGAATTTCTGCTGATGATTTGGCACCGATGAAAAAACAGGATTTAATTTTCTGTATTTTGCGTGCGCATACTGATCATGGCGGAATTATTTTTGCTAGCGGTGCTTTGGAAATTCTTCCAGATGGATACGGATTTTTGCGTTCTCCGCAAAACAGTTATTTGCCTGGTCCTGATGATATTTATATTTCGCCAAGCCAGATAAGACTTTTTAATTTAAAGACAGGCGATACAGTTTACGGACAAACAAGAAGTCCAAAAGAAAATGAAAGATTTTTTGCACTTCTTAGAATTGAAAGCGTAAACTTTGATGATCCGAGCGTGGCACAGACCCGTGTTCCTTTTGAAAATTTAACCCCGCTTTATCCTAATGAAAAACTTAGACTTGAAACGATTTCAACCGAAATAAGCACTAGAATAGTTGACCTTTTTGTTCCTATTGGAAAGGGGCAGCGTCTTTTGATTGTAGCACCTCCAAAGGCTGGAAAAACTACTTTAATGCAAAAAATTGCAAATGCAATTACTACAAATAATCCTGAAGTTTACCTTATTGTTCTTTTGATTGATGAGCGTCCTGAGGAAGTTACTGAAATGGAAAGAGCTATAAAAGGCGAAGTAATTTCTTCAACATTTGATGAACAGGCGACACGTCATGTTCAAGTTGCTGAAATGGTTTTAGAAAAGGCAAAAAGACTTGTAGAGCATAAAAAAGATGTTGTTATCCTTTTGGATTCGATTACACGACTTGCGCGTGCTTACAACCAGACAGTTCCGACTTCTGGAAAAGTGCTTTCCGGCGGTGTTGATTCTAATGCCCTTCATAAGCCTAAGAGATTTTTTGGTGCGGCTAGAAATATTGAGGAAGGCGGTTCTCTTACAATAATTTCAACTTCTTTGATTGAGACTGGAAGCCGCATGGATGAAGTTATTTTTGAAGAATTCAAGGGAACTGGAAACAGTGAAATTGATCTTGATAGAAAACTTGCTGAGCGGAGACTTTTCCCTGCAATCAATATTAAGAAGTCGGGAACCAGACGTGAGGAACTTCTTTTAACTGACGCAGAACTTCAAAAAATGTGGATTTTGCGAAAAGTTTTAAATGACATGGAAGATGCTGATATGCTTTCTCTGATTATGGATAAAATGAAGAAAACTAAAGACAATAATGCTTTTCTTTCTTCAATGAATACTGGAAGTGCGGTTTCTGACAATTAGTTTTTTGAGAAAAATAAAATAAATAGAAATTTTTTTTGAAATTTTAGAAGATTTATTTTTTACAGGAAAACTTAGCCCCGATTGTAGCGGCCGCCTTTTGGCGGTTGCGAAGCAATGAAACCGCGAAAAGCGGGGTTACTTAGCCGGGTTCGCTCCAAATTTATAAAAAAAAGTTAAAAAATTTGATTTTTTATTGACGATATTGCATTTTTTCTATAAACTCTTGTATTATATCTTGTGGTGTTGACTTGATTTCTAACAGTGAGGGATTGATGCATTCTTTTGGATGCAGGGCTGACTGGGATTTCTTCAATATCGGGCAAGGAACAGGAGAAAAATGATGAAAAAGGGAATTCACCCAGAGTACAAACTTACAAAAATTAGTTGCGCTTGCGGAAATGTTATTGAGACTCGCTCTACAGTGCAGGATATCAAGGTTGAAATTTGTTCAGCATGCCATCCGTTCTATACAGGAAAACAGAAACTTGTTGATACTGCCGGACGTATTGAGCGCTTTAACAAGCGTTACGGAATGAAAAATTCTGAAACAAAATAAAACTTTGTGAAGTTAAACTTGCTTTAGTTTTGACCAGTTGATTTTTTTCAGCTGGTCTTTTTTTTATTTAAAAATTCTTCTTATAATTTTTTGTTTTTTTATTATTTAAATTCAATTTTTTCCCCTTATTTTTTGCGATTTTGAATTTTACAGATAGATATATATTGCGGGTATCTTTAAAAATCTGTGGAAAATTGCATTTTTTTCAAGATCCCTTTGTGTAAAGAAAATTATTTTTAATGGGAGTTTTTTATGAATTTTATCTTAAAGAAGAAGCTTTTTATTATTATTGCTGCGTTTTTGAATCTTACGGTAGCTTTTGCAGCAAAAAGTCAGATTCTTGGAGTTACGCGTTTTTCAAGAGATAAAAGTCTTGTTTTGTTTACGTCTAAAGGTAAGTCTGGCTTGGAGATTTTTGCTGGTGAAAAATCTGAAGAAGTTTTTATTCCGGGATTTGAAGATATAAGAGTAAAAAATTGCATACCTTTGGAGTATCAGGATTTTAATGGATTTGCATTTCTTGGAGAAAAAAAAGATGCTTCGCGTTTGTATTGGATTTATGAGGAAAAGGGAAA
>CAVCIJ010000167.1:0-3453 GCA_963601995.1 bacterium
CTTTTAAAGAGTTAAATTTTTATAAGGATGCCCTTAATTTTTTTAAATTTGCTTGTTTTTGCTCCATTCAAAAATTGCAGCAAGTCCGTTTAAGGTCAGATTTTTTTCAACAACAGTAAAGCAGTCTGTGATTGGCTTTAAAACGCTGTTTAAACCGCCTGTGGCAACAACCTTTATATTTTCTTTTTTGTCGCCACTAACTTTTTCAAGTTCACATTTCATTGATTCTACAAGATATTCTATAAGTCCTTTGTAACCTAAAACAATTCCAGCTTGAATTGAAGTTACTGTATCAAGTCCTAAAACTGAAGGCGGTGCTTTTAGCGGAACTTCGGGCAGTTGTGCTGTGTTTGACGAAAGTGAATGTACTGCCGTTGCAAGTCCTGGCGAAATCGAAACTCCACGTACAAGTCCAGTTGAATCTGCTGCGATTATAGAAAGTGCCGTTCCAAAATCAACAGTAATTGTGGCATTTCCGTTAAAAAGTTTTCTTGCAGCAACGGCATTGCATATTAAGTCAGTTCCAAGTTGATTTTCAACTCCGCTGGGACAGTGAATGGGAAAATTTTCAATTTTCATAAGCTGGCCGTTTACAATAAAGGGCTTTTTTTTGCATATAAAACTGCATACATTTACAAAGACTCCAATCAGCGAAGGAACTACAGAACTTAACACAGAATCGCAAAAATCTTCTGCCGTAAAATTTCCATCCCTCAGCATAGACATTACAATCGAAGTGTATTCGTCGGCGGTGCGTTTTGTGTCTGTTGCAATGCGCCAGATTTTTTTTATATCCTGATTTTCAATAGCGGCAATAACAACATTTGTGTTTCCTATATCAACTGCAAAAATCATAATTTTCTCCCATAGATAAAAGCTTTTATTATTTGAGCAGGATTAAAATCTTAAAAAATTTACTTCCTGAGACTTTCTTAAATATAATTGCATAAAGGCAGCTTAATCAATAAAATAAAATCATTATGGCAGATTTAATTCAAGCAAAAGTTTTAAAGGGATTTAGGGATTTTCTTCCCCAAGATGAAATTTTCCGTGCAGAACTGGAAGAAAAGCTTACGCGCACATACAGAGCTTACGGTTTTGTTCCTATTGATACGCCAGTTCTTGAGTATACAGAAATTCTTCTTAGAAAAAGTAGCGGCGAAACTGAAAAACAGGTTTTTCGCTTTGAAGACAATGGCGGACGCGATGTTGCAATGAGATTTGATCTTACAGTTCCATTTGCACGTTTTACTGCTGAACACAAGGAAGAACTTTATTTTCCGTTCAAACGCTATCATATTGCTAAGGTTTGGCGTGGCGAAAAACCTCAGGCTGGACGTTACAGAGAATTTGTTCAGTGCGATTTTGACACAGTTGGTTCAGACAGTGCAACCAGCGATTTTGAAACACTAGCTTTGATGAAGGCGGCTTTGTCTTCTATTGGAGTTGATAAAATTAAAATTCACGTTAATCATCGCGGAATTTTCAATAGATTTTTGCAAGTTCTTGGCGTAAGCGAAAAATCAGAAGATATTTTGCGCACAGTAGATAAACTTGCTAAAGTTGGCGAAGAAGAAGTAAAAAAGGAACTTTGTGAAATTACAGGCAGCGTTGAAAGTTCAGAAAAAATTCTTGATTACATTAAGCCTAAGCAGACTTGGAATGAAACTTTATCTCATCTTGAGCAGCTTGCCGGCGGAGAAGGAAGCGATGTTCAGCGAATGAAGGATATTTACGAAATGATGAAGGCTGTTGGAATTGAGCAGACTTATGTTCTTGATCCAAGCATTACTCGTGGACTTGACTATTATACCGGCGTCGTTTACGAAACTTTTTTAGACGATCTTCCTTCTATAGGCTCTGTTTGTTCTGGTGGAAGATATGACAATCTTGCAGGACTTTATATGAAAGAAAAAGTTCCAGGAGTAGGAGCAAGTATTGGTCTTGACAGACTTATTGCAGCTTTAAATGAACTTGGACTTTCCAGCAAAAAGGGTTCGTATCTTGATGCAGAAATTTACAATACAGATTCTTCTCTTGCAATTCATTTTCAAAAAGTTGCGGGTCTTCTTAGAAAAGAGGGCGTTTGTGCAGAAGTTTTCCCTGATACTGTAAAAATGGCAAGACAGTATTCGGTTACTGACAAAAAAGGAATTCCGTGGGGAATTTTAATCAGTGCGGATGAGGCTAAAGAAAATAAACTGACTTTAAAAAATTTAAAGACACGGGAAATGTTTTCTGGTATTTCCGTAAAAGAAGCTTCCGAAAAAATTCTCTCTTCAAAAAATTAGTTTTTGTGGATTGCTTTTTAGAGTTTTTCTTAATTTCCAGGCTGTTTTTTTTGCGGTCTGGATTTTTTTTATTTAAAAAAGTTCAAGCTGTAAGTCAGGTTTTATTTGGTATAATTTTTGTTTTGCAAAACTTATTATGTCATTTTCAGAAATATTTCCCAAAAGAATGGGTGATGAAATATTGTTTTTGCATTCATTATAATTTTTTAGCACAAGTTCAGGATTTTGATTTGCATAACAGTATTTGCAGCTGTTTGGACATGTATTGTATGCACCGATATCGTGGCTTACGATGCAGTGACAGTTTGCTCTCATTCCGGAATGCTTTAAATTTTTAAAATTTATTCCATTATTTGCCTTTGAAAGAATATCCAAAGTAACGCAGCCACTTTTTTGAATTCCATATTTTTCAAAATTTTCTTTTGTTGCGCAGCTTTGAAGTGTGATTTTGTACTTGCGGGCAATTTTTCCCATTTCTCGTGCAAGAATTTCTTTGTCTTCTTTGCTGATTTCTTCAAGTTCTGGAAAATTTTCTTTTACTTTTTTATAAAGTTCTACAAAACTAAAAACGCATCTGTCTATATGAGAACTCAGCCTTACTGCCATGTGTTCAAAAGTTATTAAATGCTGCTGAATGGAATATTTTTTTGTTACAAAAACAGGATCGTATCTCCAGCAGATTCTTTGTTTTCCTACAATTTTTTCAAGTTTAAAAAGGGTATCAATACTTTTGTCAAGATTTGGAACATTTGGTTCTATGTCTTTTTCGTAAGCTGTAATTGTGTAAAAAAAATAGGTGTTGAATCTGTTTGTGATTTCATGCAGACGGTTTAAAATAGGCTCGTAGTTTTTTGAGCAGAAAATTACACAGTCAACAAGATCTGGCTTTAGTTCAAAGCGCGTAAGTTTTTGAGGAAACATAGGATTTCTTGTGTATACATAGCCTTTTTTAAATCTTTCTAAAAGCCATGGTGAAAAATACTGAACTGTGTCGGTTCTAGCGCCTGTGTTTATAATCATATTTTTAATTATATGAAAAAGACTTTTTCAAATCAAATTTTTGCGGATTTTAATTTTTTTAGGTCATCTCTTGAAAAAAAATATTTTGAAAAAAAGTTTTAGCCGAGGAAAATTAAATTTTGGGAAGCAAAAAGGTTTAGCC
>CAVCIJ010000168.1:0-2433 GCA_963601995.1 bacterium
GTCAAATGCAGCTGTAAAGAAAGTTCTTCTTACTATTTATAACTCAGCTGATAACTTCCTTTCTTCTTCATATCTTCCGGCTTTGAATTACTACGCTCCACTTTTGAACCTTCAGCTTAGTGTTGTTCAGGGTGACGGACAGAACGAAGCTTCTTGTCTTGACAAGTTTACGAACTTGAATAGTTTTGACGCATATGCAATCAATATGGTTAAGACAAATTCAGGTCGCGATTATACAGATAAACTTAAGTACTAGTTTTTTTTGAAACAGAGGTTGTCTAAAACTGACGCTATACTGAATAGCAAAAATGTATGCCGAAAATTGTTAGCCTTTTGTGGCTTTGTGCAGCATTTATTTGCTTTTGAAATTCTGAAATTAATTTGGAATGATGCTAAGAGTTAAAGTTTTTAGACAGCCTTTGTAAATTTTTTGGCTTAAAAAAATTTAGGGTAACTGTGATAAAATAAAATTGCACTTGAGCGTTAGGGATTGGAGTGGCGCGTAGCGTTCTGAAAAATGCGCAGATTGCGGGATTTTATAAAAGTTTAAAAGATACATTTATGAACTATTTTGCTGATGTTCATAGTGAAGATGAGTGCATTTTTTAGAATGGAGGCGAAAGCCGGAACCACAGAAAGCCCGACCTGCAATATCATAAAAAATATTTGTTTTATAATAAAAATTCTAAAGATAGTTTATAAGGCAAATTGAATGCTGAATGTAAAATGTTGCAGGGAACGCCCAGAATATAAAATTTCACAAGTTCTTATTTGAAATTAGTGGAGTTCTAAATGAGCGAAAATCTACTTGAAATAAAAAATCTTTCAAAATCATTTGGAAAAAATAAAGTCTTAAACGGGATAAATTTGACGCTTGGAAAAGGTTCGGTGCTGGGCCTGATGGGCGAAAATGGTGCCGGAAAATCAACGATGATGAAATGCCTTTTTGGAATTTATGCAAAGGACGAGGGGCAGATTTTCCTTGATTCAAGACCTATTGACTTTCAAAGTCCAAAAGAAGCACTCGAAAATTGTGTTTCGATGGTTCACCAGGAATTAAATCAATGCCTGGACAGAACTGTTATGGATAACCTTTTTCTTGGACGCTATCCAAAAAAGTTTGGAATGATTGACGAAAAACGTATGTTCAGGGAATCGAGCAGGCTGTTTAGCTCGCTTAAAATGAACGTCAATCCGAACACAATAATGAGAACAATGTCCGTATCTCAGCGGCAGATGGTGGAAATTGCAAAAGCTGTTTCTTACAATGCAAAAATAATTGTACTTGACGAGCCTACATCATCACTGACTGAGCCGGAAATAAATAAACTTTTTGCAATTGTGCGCGATCTTAAGGCAAAAGGTGTTTCCTTTATTTACATTTCTCACAAGATGGATGAAATCTTCCAGATTTGCGATGAAGTTGCGGTTCTTCGTGATGGAAATATGGTTTATCAGAAGAACATAAAAGAGTCAAAAATGGAAGAGCTGATTTCTGCAATGGTTGGACGCTCGCTTGACAAGCGTTTTCCTGACGTTACAAATACGCCGGGAGAAGATTATCTTGAAATCAGAAACCTTTCTACAAAATACGCTCCTTATCTTGAAGATATTTCGTTTACTGTGCGTAAAGGCGAAATTTTTGGACTTTACGGACTTGTTGGTGCGGGACGAAGCGAACTTTTGGAATCAATTTTTGGTGCAAGGACAATTTCTAAAGGCGAAATCATTCTTGACGGAAAAAAACTGCGCTTTAAAAATCCAAAAGACGCAATGAGTTACAATTTTGCGATGGTAACTGAAGAGCGCAAACTTAACGGAATGTTCGGAAAGGACACAATTGAATTCAATACCTGCATTACAAATTTGGAACAGTACAAAAAGTGGGGAGTGCTTTCTTCCCGCAAAATGCGTGATGCTGCAAATCGTGAAATCAAGAAAATGCACACAAAATGTGTTTCTGCGGATGAGTTGATAACATCGCTTTCGGGCGGAAATCAGCAGAAGGTAATTATTGGAAAATGGCTTGAGCGGGAACCTGATGTGTTTTTGCTTGATGAACCTACGCGCGGAATTGATGTTGGTGCGAAGTACGAGATTTACCAGTTGATTATTCAGATGGCGAATGAAGGCAAGACGATTATTGTGGTTTCGAGCGAAATGCCTGAAATTTTGGGAATTACAAACAGAATTGCGGTAATGTCGAATCACAGGCTTGCTGGAGTTGTAAACACAAACGAAACTGATCAGGAATCATTGCTTAGGCTTTCTGATAAATATTTGTAGTGTTAGCACTTGAGCAGGCGTTAAGCGAGGAAAACGCTCAAAACACTTTCTTAAGGAGGCATTATAAAAATTACATCCGTGTAATTTTTATAATTACAGTTTGCTCAAGCGGTGCTTTCACAAACTGTGATTCTCGCCATCCATGGC
>CAVCIJ010000169.1:0-5782 GCA_963601995.1 bacterium
CAGGAAGATCAGATGTTTCTTGAATTGAAACCGTTGTAAAATCTTCATATCGAATTTTTACTGCAACAGTTCTGCTTCTTGAATTTTCAGAATAAAGCCTTCTGATAAGGGTTTGTGAAAGTTCCATCAGCGCAGTTTCGATTATATAAAATTCAGTTAAATCGTATTCAAAAGTTTTTTCTACGCTGATTGAATGACTTTTTGCCTCTTTTCCAAAAATCATATTTTTGTTTCCGCGAACAGCGTTGTAAAGAAAGGTTCCTGTTGCTTCGCCAAAAACTGCAATCAGAAGATTTAATGGCTTTTCATGAATGTCACGATTTGTTGAAAATCCGCTTGATTTTAAGTGTGCTAAGGTTTTACTTCCTGCACCCCAAAGTTTTTCCATCGGAATGCTTAAAATAAATTCTTCTTCTTTTCCAAAAGGAATTAGTGTAAGTCCATCTGGTTTTTTTAGTCCGGATGCAATTTTTGCACAATACATGCTCGAAGAAATTCCAATTGAAACTGTAAGTTTGAGTTTTTCAGAGATTTCATTTTTTATTTTCATTGCAGCATTGCAAGGACTTCCAAAAAGTTTTTCTGTTCCTGTCATATCAATAAAAGCTTCGTCAATTGACATTTGAATCACTGTTGGAGAAAAATTCCTAAAAATATTCATTATTTGCTGTGAAACTGAAGAGTAAAGGTTGTAATTTCCTCTCAAAAAAATTCCGTTTGGACAAAGTTCAACTGCCTTTGAAAGAGGCATCGCTGAATGAACTCCATATTTTCTTGCTTCGTAAGACGCCGTTGAAACAACTGCTCTTCTGTCTCCGGGAATTCCTCCAACAATTACAGGCTTTCCCTTGTATTCGGGATGTTCTCTCTGTTCAACCGAAGCAAAAAAAGCGTCTAAATCAACATGAAAATAAAGTTTTTCCATCAGAAATTTCCTTTGCGAGAATTTCAGTTTTGCTCTTTTAAATTAAAAATGACTTTTTCTTTTAAGATGCTTAAGTCTTCATTTTGAATAAAGGCTGTTATTTGTGCCGTTTCTTTTTGTCTTCCGTCGCTTGTATAAATAATATCTATTTGTTCATCAGGAAAATCTGGAAGAATGATTTTGCACGAAACTTCACTCTCAAAGTCATAGGCAAAATTGCAGTCAAGAATGGGATTTATTTTTTCTCCGCTGATAAAAACTTCATACCTCAGAATATTTTTTTCGCTTGAAAGAGAAAGTTTTTTTGTAAAAAGAGAAAAATTTTTTTCTTCAGAATACAAAATAGAAAAGTCGGGAAAATTCTGTTCTTTTTCAATAGATTTAAAATCTGAATTTGTAAAATCAAAATCAACTTCATTTATGACTGGCGGTTCTGAAAGCTTTTTTTGAAAATGAGGCTTTAAAATCAAAGAAAATGCACCGTAAAAAAGCAAAACTGCCGCTTCAAAAATAAAAATTCCAAATATAATCTGAAGAATTTTTTTTGCATTAATTTTTTTTCTGTCATTTTCAATAACGTGAAGCAAAAGAAAAACTCTCTGGCATTGAACTAAAATCGGATAAAAAATCATTGCAAGACTTAAATTTTCCAGAAAACTTTTTTGTTCAAAAAAATAGAAGTTTTTTGGATCCGAAAAAATATTAACTTCTGAAAATATGTATTCAAGGGGAAGCAAAAGCACAATAAGTGCAAGTGTGTTTGCAATTTTGCCCTGTGAGCCTTTTATACTCTGAACGATTAAATATTCCAGAATAAAAATAAAAACAAGTGTTATGTCCTGTGCGCCAAAAATTATAAGATTTAAAGTTGCTGAAACAAGAATTTGAAATCCGCTTGCATTAAAAGAAAATCTGAAATTCTTGATTGCCTGAAGGCAAAGAAGAAAAAGCAGCGTGAAAGTTGTAAAAAGAATTTTCAGCCATAGCAAAAGCATAGGATTTTGTTTTGTAAACGAAAAAATTTTTGACGATACAAATAAAACTAAACTTGTAATAATAACTGTTGCCGGAAAAATGTATCCGATTCTAAAAAAATCTTTTAGAGTTGCCTTGTTTTTTGCAGAGCCAATTAAAGGCAGAAAGAAAATATAAAAAAGAGCAAAAAAAACTGTAATCAAATAAAGTCCAATATAAAAATATTCATCAGTCCATAAGTCCCCTGCTGGAGTTTGTAAAAGCGAATAATGACTTATCCATGTGCTGCTTTGCAAAGTGCTGAAATTCAGTGAAATGTTTTTTAGTGTTTCTAAATCTTCTGATTTATTAGAAATGCCTATGCTTGCGGCAGGAATTTGATTTTTCAAAAATAAGTCCAGTTCTTCGTTTGGAGGCGTGAGTTTTAGTCTGTGAAGAAAATTTTGCAGCAGTGGAAAATTAACGTACTTTCCTGCATCCTTTGCTGATTTTTTTAAAAGATAAGGAAGCCACGAAGGACTTAAATTTTCATTTCCTGCAATTTCAATTGAAGAATCATAATTTTCCTGATTTTTTACAATTACTGCACATAAATTTTCATTTTCGTAGATGTCTTGAGTAAAAGTATAAAGTGGGGAAACGGAATTTTTTTGTGACGGAAGAATTTTCTTTTCCAAATCTGGAACAAGAAGAATTGAATTTGAGTGTTCCTGCGAGTTTTTATTTAGAAATTTTAAAAATTCTGAAAAAAGTTCAATATTTTGAGAAAAAAAATCCTGGCTTATACAAAAAAGCAGTTCTTTTTGTACAAAAGAAGTTTCGCCTTCCTTAGAAGATTTTTGATTTTCTGGAGAAAATTTTATGTAAATGTCTGGACAAAAATTTTGCGAAGCTTCGCTTAACTGAATTTCATTAAAATCAATGTCTTGTTCTAAGAGAAAATTTTCTATGTTTTTTTTCTGCTGATTTTTTGTAATTTTGGGAAAAATATTTTCGCTTAAAGAAAAATTTTTCTGTGCATAGCAAAAAGAAGGAATTGTTAAAAAAAATGCTGCATATAAAAAAAATTTTCCTGCGGAATTTTTAATGCCCTGCTGCGTAAATTTTAATAGAGTGCGTAAAATCTGACTGATTTTTTTTTTGAAAACCAACGAAAACTCCTCTTTTTTGCTCATTCCGTTGATTTTTTGCCTTCTGCTCATAGTCTTTATATTATATTTGCCTTGCTTCTTTTTTCAATATCTGGAATTTTTGAATTTTAATGATTCTTTTATAAGTGATTTTTTGTGAGTTTTTCAAATTTTTTAAGATAATTCTAATGTAATTACGCTAAAAATATTGTATAATATTCTAGATTTTTTGATACAGTACAAGGTTTTGCAAGTTAAAAAGTTTTTTATAAAAAAACGCCTGAAAAGGCATATCTAAAAAAATGTTTTTTCATGAGGAGAAAATAGATTTTATGTGTGCTGAAAAAAAGAAATTTTTTCTTGATCTTCCGCTAAAAGTTATTTTAACAGAAGAAGGAACTTCACGTTTTTTAAGCCGAAAAAAGTCGCTTTTGAATTTAAATCTAGCTGATAATAAAACCGCGCATGGAATCAGTCTTGATCATTTTTCTCCTGCATCTTTGCAGAATATGATTCTGTTAGATTACATTTCACGTATGGAAATTTCTATGCCTGAATTTGTTTCTCATCGCCAGGAAGTTATGGATCTTTCAAAGTTGATTGTGTTTTCAATTCTTTACAAACAGTTTGATCGTGAAATTTTTCAGGCTTTGATTCAGACTGACTGCGTAAGAAAGCACAACAGAACGCACGCCAGTGCTTTAATTGACGAAAGAACAAAAATTTCTGATAAGCAGCTTCGTGCACAGCTTGCATTAAAAGATAATGTGATTCAACTTTCGAGAAAAACAATTCTTGATCCTGTTTGGAAGGGAATTATGAATAATCCTGATCTTTCTCCGGAAGAAAAAAATATTTATCTTTTGATGTCCGAAAAGTTTCTTAACCGTCTTAGTTTAATGAACTGGCATATTATTACTTTATTTTATAAATCTGATGGATTTCCGGAAATTGTTAGTGTCATAAGACAGCATCTTACGGCCTGCATGGATAAATCAAAGGTTGCTGAATATATTTCCGTTATGGTAATGGAACTTGCCCTTAACAGCGAAAATAACAATATCCGCAAACAGGCAAAAATTCAGTTCCAGGGAATTGAAAATTCTGACACACTGATTTTTGACCCTAAGGTAAGGGAACAGATTGTTAAGGAACTTGAGCGCAAACACGAACTTGTTTTTCTTTCGTGGACATTAGGTGGAGGAGCGGCTGCAATAGGAAAACAGGGACTTCTTCAAATCACTCTTTACAATAAAAATGACGAATTCCAGGAAGTAAAAGAAAGCATCGAAAGCAAGATGTCTGCAAATTTGAGCAAAAAATCGCTTATTGACTTTTACAGGCAGATGCCTGAAGGTCAGGAAGGAACAGATCTTGGACTTTACTATCTTTCTTATCTTGAAGACGCATGCAAAAAGGTAAATGTAAAATTTGATTCTATTGTAAATCAGTCTTCTGCAAGCGATTTGACAGTTATCAATTTAAAGTTTAATTTTTAAATATGAGAAAAAAAATTTTTGCATTTTCAGTTTTTTCTCTGATTTTGCAATGCACTGTACTTTTTGTTTCCTGCTCAGATTCATCTCCAAAAATTACGAGCGTAAATCCATGCGTTGTTTTTGAATTTGAAGATGAACAAAGCCTCCCATCTGCAAGACTTTCAATTTTTGCTGCCTCAGAAAGCGATATTCATCGGGCGGCAGAAATTCGGGCTGTAAGTGAAGAAAGCGGACTTGAATGGATTTGTAAGGAACCAAGAAAAATCACTGACGGAAACAAAAAAAACTGGGTTGGATATTCAAAATTTATTGCACCAGACGGACTGAATCTGCCTTCAGGAAAATATATATTTTTTTACGAGGATGCATCTGGTCGTGAATGTGAAAGTTTTTTTACGCTGGATATTCCTGATGAATATTTTACTTCAAAAAGTTCTGATTATCCGTCTTTAATAAAACGCTCCAAATCAAAAAAAATTGCTGTTTACGATGAATCAAATTCTCTTGTTTACTATGGTGATTATAAAAAATCTTGGGGGACTGAAAGTGATGTGCTAAAAGACTATCCTGATGCAATTCGCTACAGAATATGTTATGCTACTTCTGACAACAAAAATTGCTTTGTAATGCCTTTTGTTTATTTTGATGAATCAAAGAATCTTTCTGAAAACTAGAGAAAAAAATCAGAAAGTAAAAAATAAGCGGAGATTTTATGCCAATTAATTTTGACACAGACAATTATGAAAATGAAAATTCCAGTCTTGATGAAGGAGACTCGAATTACCGTCGTACTATAAAAACTTATGTGATGCGTTCGGGAAGAATGAGTGAAACTGAAAAGAGAAGTTATGAAAATCTTCATCAGGTTTGGTGCATTCCCTTTGAACACAAAACTTTGAATTTTACAGAAATTTTTAACAATACAAATCCAGTTACAATGGAAATCGGCTTTGGAATGGGACACGCAACTTCTGTAATTGCTCACAACAATCCGGATATGAATTATCTTGGCAGTGAAGTTCACATTCCTGGGGTTGGCAGGCTTTTAAGCGAAATAAAGCGTAATCAGCTAAAAAATCTTTTTATTATTGAACACGATGCAATTGAAGTTCTTGAAACAATGATTCCTGATAATTCTCTTGCTGCCTTTCATATTTTTTTTCCAGATCCGTGGCCTAAAAAAAAGCATCACAAGCGTCGTCTTCTTAGCCGTCCTCGTACTGATTTGCTTGCGTCAAAGCTTGCTCCTGGTG
>CAVCIJ010000170.1:0-2369 GCA_963601995.1 bacterium
CGTTTCTACAACTTCACCTGCACGTTCACCACAAGCTGCAATAATTACAATGTCAACATCAGCATTTCTTGAGGTTGTGTGCTGAAGAACAGTTTTTCCTGCACCGAACGGTCCTGGAATACAGTAAGTTCCTCCCTTTGCAACAGGGAAAAAAGTATCAATAAGGCGGATTTTTGTAACCATCGGATCCTTTGGCATTAAACGCTCTGCATAACAATTTACAGCTCGTTTTACAGGCCATTTAAAACTCATGCAAATATCGTGTTTTTTTCCCTTTTCATCTTTTAAAGTAGCCACAGTATCATGAATTTTATATTTTCCAGCCTTCTGAATTTTTTCAACTGTATAAGTTCCTAAAAATCCGTAAGGAACCTGAATTTTATGAGTAAAAGGTCCTTCTGGCACAGTTCCAACACAATCGCCTGCCTGAACAACATCGCCGGCTTTTGCTGAAGGATTAAAATCCCATTCCTTTTTTTCATCAAGAGCTGGAAGATAAACTCCGCGCTCAAGAAAATAGCCTGAATGTTCAGCAAGAAGAGGAAGCGGATTTTGCAAACCGTCATAAACCTGCCCTAAAAGTCCAGGTCCAACTTCTACGCTCAGCAATTCATCGGTAAATTCAACTGTACAATCCGTTGAAATTCCCTTTGTCATTTCGTAAATCTGCATTTGTGCAGTATTTCCACGAATACGGATTACTTCTCCTTTAAGTTTTTTGCCGTCAACATTAACATAGCCAACTTCGTTAAGAGAAACCTTGCCGTCAAATTCAACAGAAACCATATTTCCGTTTACAGCAACAACTTTGCCCTTTGTATCAGTCATTTCTTTTCTCCAAGAATCTCTTCATAAATTTTATGATAAGAAGCCAAACCTTCATCACGATTAAATTTTTTCATTCGCTCAGTAAGCATAAGTCTTAATCCGTAATTATAAACGGCATCTGATGAAAACTGATCAAGCGGTGCAATTTTATCAAGAACACCCAATCTATACTGATTAAGAAACTGCTCTGCGCTAAGTGGACTGTCCATTCCTGCCGCTGTTCTGGCAATCTGAATCACATCACCGTCAGATATTGAAGGAATATCCTTTAACTCCTTTTTTATCTTGAGGGCGCGAATTTGAGCCAGAGCAAAACGAAGATTTCTCTCATTTTTATACCATGCGTCAAGGAATACAGAACCTGTGCACTGTTCAGAGCGAGGTGGCTCCAAAGAAAGATTTTTGATATTCTCACAGTCTTTTTCAGACATAAATCTTAGGCATAAGTCTTTAAAATATTCCGTAGAAATGGGAAGTTTTGCGAAGTTATCATCGCTAACAGAGAATGCAGGAAGTTGGGCAACTAAGTAATAGAGATGTTCCACTATTTTTTACCCTTTTTTGCAGGTGCCTTTTCTGCAGTTTTCGATGCGGATTTTGTTTTTGAAGCAGCTTTTCTAACAGAAGTTTTTGCTTCTTTTTCTACAGGCTTTTCTTCCTTTAATTCAGATTTTGATTCAATTTTTTCAGTTTTCTCTGAATCTGAAATAGAAGCTGCTGCTTTTTTCATAATTTCAGTTGTTTTTGGATTTAAATATGCGCTAAACAAAAGAGCAACTTCTTCTGCACTAAAATCGTAAAAAACACTGCCATCTTTTGCACCGATTCTAAATCCGGAAGTAACGCTTGAATCACCTTTTATCAAAAGTCCCTTAGAAATCTGAGACTTAAGTGCTGTTTTAAAACTTGCTTCAAGAGCTTTTAAATCTTTTGGATTAAGAAGTACAGACAAATCTTCACTGCCTGTATTTGCCGCCCATGCCTTTACAGTTTCAGGAATCAATTTTTTTAGAAGATCCTTGTCGTAAGCCTTTTCTGTTTCTGAACTGATAATTGCAGAAAGTTCCTTGTTGATTCCGTCGCGAAATGAAATAATGAGATTGCGTCCTGCCTGAGCAACAGCATCTTCACTTGCTTTTTCCATACGTTCTGTTTCAACTTTTGCTGACTTAATGATATTGTCTGCCTTTGCTTCAGCCTCACTGATTATTAAAGATGCTTTTTTCTGAGCTTCTTCAATAATTTTCTGAGCATTGAGTTCCGCACTAACAACACCGTCTTTTTTGATCTTATCGATCAATTCTTGTAACTGGACGTCCATTATAACCTCTCTATATGGCAATTAACAAAATCTTTTGCTTTTTTATAAAAATCAGCAGAAGATTTCATTAAATGCAACTGAGCCTAAAGCAACAAAAATCGCTTTAAAACTCGTATTTACCAATAAAATCAAGACTTTTGCAAATTTTAGACCCTTAAACTTAAAATATTGCCTTTACTTGAGTTGCCCCTAAATTTGTTTTGGAGACTCTTCTTAATAT
>CAVCIJ010000171.1:0-2826 GCA_963601995.1 bacterium
CGTCAGAATCTTCTCCGAGTTCTATCATGCACTGATCCATGCAGATTCTTCCGCAGACAGGATATTTTTTGTTTTTTATTGTTACAAAAAGTTTAGTTTCTTCCTGATTAAATCTTCTGAATAAACCGTCTGCATAGCCAACGGGAAGAACACCGATTTTTGTTTTGCTTTTGCTCGTCCACCTTCTTCCATAACTTACGGACCTGTCTTTTTCAAAATCGCGGATGGCAACAACTTTTGAAACAAGTTCCATTACAGGCTTTAAGAAAAATTTTTCACCATTATTTTTAAAATAATTTTTGTCAACCTGGCCCGGATAATAACCATAGGCAATAATTCCAGGGCGGCACATATCAAGATGCATTTGAGGTTGTGTAAGCGTAAGTGCAGAATTTGAACAATGCCTTATTCCTGGATCAATTCCTTCTTTTTTTACGTTTTCAACAGCTTCCATAAAAAGCCTGAACTGATTTTGCGTATATTCAATATTCTGTTCTTCAGTACTGTCAGCAACCGAAAAATGAGTGCAGATTCCGCCTAGCTTTAAGAGGCCGCTTTCTGTAATTATTTTTGCAACCTTTCCTGCATCTTTTGGCAAACAGCCGATTCTTCCCATTCCGGTATCAACAGCAAGATGAACGCTAAAATCTTCTACATTCAGGGAAGCAGCGGCGTCTTTTACAAAACCAATATATTCTTCATCAAAAACAAGAGGCGTAAGTCTGTTTTTTACAACGTCCTGCATTTCTTCTTTCTGGCATAAACTTAAAACAAGAATCTCGGCATTTATTCCAGCCTTTCTAAGTTCAATTCCTTCGTCAACGGTTGCAACTGCTAAAAATTCAGCTCCACATTCAACTGCTGCCCTTGCACACTGTACGGCACCGTGCCCATAAGAATCAGCCTTTACGGCAACGCACATCTTAGCTCCGTCTGCCATTTTTGAACGTATATATCTTAAATTGAATTTAAAATTTTCAAGATGAATTCTTGCAAAAGTTGCTCTCATAGTTTTCCAGCTTACAAATAATTTTTCAGGCAGTTTTTAAGGAAAAAGCCAGTGCCAAAATGATAGATTTTTGAATATTTTTCCGCAATATTTTTTATAAAAAGAAAACTTAGATTTTACAAAAAAAATTCGCAAATCTTTATATTGTGAGAAACAAAAAAATGAAATATATTTAGAAGCAATGCAGTTTTTTTTTATAGAAAATCGTAACTAAAGAAAATTTCTGCCATTTTTAAGAATGAACAAAAGTTCAATTTTATCTTTTTAGTAATTTTTGAGGAAATAATGAAAAAGTCTGTAATTGTAAGTTCAATCATTGCCACAGCAACAATAATTTTAGCAGCTTCCTGTGCTTCAGTTCCGGAAACTCAGCCAAAAATTGAAGAACCAGAACAACAAATAGAACAGCCAAAAACACCGCGCAAACTCAATGTTGTAAACAGATCTGCAACTCAGCAGCGCGAAGAAGAAACTGAAGAATCAAAATATGCAAAAAAAATCGCGGACATAAAACTTTCTGTAGAATCTTCACCAAAAGAAACAACAAAAGGCAGAGCTTTTTCTTCACCTTTTGTTTTTAAGGCAGCAAAATCAGACGGCACGCCGGTAGAAGGGCTCGACCTTTCAATCACATACCCTGAAACAAGAATCAACGGTCAGGAATCTTTTGCCCTTGTTTCGCTTACAACAAATTCATCTGGAACAGTAACATTTATTCCTGCAACGCCTTCATACTCTTTTGATTCAAAAGTAAACGTTTATCCAAGCGGAGACATTACAAACGAAAAAATCTCAGAACTTGCTTCAAAAGCTTCTGTTTCGGCAGCTTACAAAGTAAAAACCAATTTAAGCCAGGCTGGAGGAACAATTTCCATTGTTGATTTTACTTCAGCAGGCAAACCAATCGTAAATAATTCAGTTTCTTCTTCAAATCTTTTAATGACACTTATGCGCCTTGGATTTACAAGAGTCGGAAATGCAGATTTTTCAACACCAATTTTAACGGGCGACAAGGATTCAGTTTATAAGGCAGCAAAAAATCTTCTTGGTGGAACTTCTTCATACTTAATCTATGGAACCGTAAAATATTTAACTCCAGTAGAAACAACTGCTGACAAAAAATACACACTTACGCTTGAAGCTAAAATTACCTGTCTTGATATGAAAAACGGTTCAATTCTGTACGAAACCACACAGACTTCAACCGTAACAGAAGACAAAGACTGGAACTGCATTAACAGTGCAAGAAAAGACATTGCAGAAAAACTTGCAGCTAAAATAAATTACGGAATGTAAAATAAAAAAACTTGGCTAAAAATATTCAATTTTAAAAAGTAAACAAAAAAAATAAATTAAAGAGGATGCAAAAAATGATTTACACAGACACAAGAGACAAATCTGTACAGACAAACTTTAAGACTGCCGTTGTAAACGGAATGAACGAAAAAACCGGAGGACTTTATATTCCGGTTGAATTTCCAAAACTCAATAAATCATTTTTAAATAAAGATCCAGAATCTAACCTGCGGGAAATTGCTTTTGAAATGGCAAAACCTTATGTTGAAGGAGAAATTCCAGAAGCAGATTTGCAGAAACTCATTAACGACGCTTATCCTTTCCCTGCAAAAGTAAGCGGATTAGATCCTAATTCTTACGTTCTTGAATTATTCCACGGACCAACATGCGCATTTAAAGACTTTGGTGCCCGCTTTATGGCCCGCGTAATGTCTTATTTTAACAAAGACGAAGACACTCCGCTCCACATTTTGGTTGCAACTTCCGGTGACACAGGTTCTGCAGTTGGAAGTGCTTTCCAC
>CAVCIJ010000172.1:0-6210 GCA_963601995.1 bacterium
CCGCAATTTTCCGCAGAACGGAACTTATAAGGCACTTGTTCACCAGCAGTCTGTTGCCGGCGGAGAATATTTTGATTGCGAAATAGAATTTTCTGATGATTTGCTGCGCCTTAAAAATGCAGAAAAGTGGGGCGAAGGGGCGGATTATTTGCGCGACATTCGTGTGTGGGGGGATTTTTATGAAAGATAAAATCTGCAATGCAATTTACGGGACGTTTATTGGGGAGGCTCTTGGCGTTCCTGTTGAATTTAAAACGCGGGAAGAACTTAAAACGGCTCCTGTTACCGATATGCGCGGGTATGGTCCATATAGTCTTCCAAAAGGTTCCTAGTCTGACGACACAAGCATGACGCTTTGCCTTGCTGACAGTATTTTGCGCATTATAGTGAATATACTCTAGACCGAGCAATTTTATTTCTTTAGATATTATTAATCTCTGTAAACAATGCTATTAGCATGAATTCCACCGGGAATTAATTCAACTCCATTATCATCTTTGCCAGTATTAAAAATATTTTCCCAATATGAATTTCCTGGATTTCCATTAAATGTTGAAGAAGCTTTTTTTCTGTCTCTCCATAATGGAATTTCAGAAAGGTTTAACAAATAATTTTTTATATTTGTCCAAAGCTGTTCTGAAAATTCCGTTTTAAAGAGATTTTTTCCATTTCCATCTTTTACTGCGGCTGCATTTCCATTTGCATAAAAATTGGTTTCTATAATTTCACCTAATTTTTTTAGCCATGCATACATTATATGCTCACGACTTAAACGAACACAAACTAAATGGCTATCAGAAATCTCTGCATCTTTACCAGCTATGATTTTACTTTCAATTTTATCTACACCAGCTTCGGTTTTATATTTCCCCTTATATAAAGTTTCTGCTATGAGATTTTCCAAACGTATTAACTGTTCTTTTTCAAGATTTCTAGGATTATTATCGCTTTCAAGAGGAACTGTTAATATTTTTTTTGTATCAATAAATAGTGAAAGAAAAGTTTTTGAAAAAGCATTATAGGAAATTGGCAAATCCTTACCGCGACCTTCAAAATCAATGAATTGGATAAGTTCATTATTTGGAGACTTTACAATATTTTCTTTTAAATTGTCGGTAATATAGGTTCTTATTTTATCACCCTTAAAATATTCTGCGACATCAGTTTCAGAAAATGAGAAATCGTCTTCTGATAAATTATGACTTGATTGATATTCTTTTATTTTTTCATTGTATTGAGCACTATTTAATTGAGTAAGTATTCGCTTATCAAATGCAACTTGTCTAAGTTCAGAGCCAGCACGTTTATTTGTCTCTCGCAATCTTCCAAAATCAGGATTCAAAAAAATACGTACCAATAGTTTCTGAGCTCCAAGAACGATTTGGGCGATAGCTTTATGCTGACCATCAAAAATACAAACTTTTTTGTCTTTTATTCTTGCGAGGCAAGTATGTAATTGAGGGTTTCCTGAATAGAATTCTTTAATAAGTTTTGAAATAGTTGAATTAATACCTCTTGGATTTATTTCATGATCATGAAAAATATACGACAAAGGTAATTCGACAAAACAAGTTCTTTCCCCTGACAATGTGTCCGTAAATATTGGACTTTCATAAATAGTAGAATCATTAATTCTATCAAATGTATATTTTATTGAATTTCCAGTATCTGTATATTGAAAATCTAATTTTGCTCCATCAACAGTTTTTAGAATATCATCCAAATTTGCATCTCGATGTTCTCTTTGAGAAATTTCTGTCTGTACGTTTTTTACTCTATAAATAGATCTTGCAATTTCAAGATTAGAATCATTTTTTGAGCAATTACAAGAAGAATGTGTTAATGCAAAATTTATTTCTTCATCTTTTCCACCGTTTGAAAGTGGTTTTATGTGGTCTACAGCAAGTTCATTTAAACCTAATTCAATTTTCTTTTGACAGATAAAACAAAAACCTTCTTGTCTATCAAATAACCTCTGCTCTAAAGACAGTCTTTCTTCCTTAGACATTTTATCTAATGTTGGTGAATGCATGATAGCTCCATAGCTTCCTTCGGTTTTTTAAGAAAAACAAGGTACTTTTAAAATTTTTGACTTGTAATAAAACTATGTTTTAATAGTTTTGTTTAATGATTATTTTAATATAAAAATCTTTCTGTTTCTATACAACGATATGAAGAATAAAGTTATGAAAACTCAAGAGCGAAGTTTTGCAACGGACTAGCCCAAATAAAACAAACTTATTTCCAATAAATGCTATAATCTCAATATGAAAAATTCAAAAGATCTTGTTAAGCAGATTAATTTTCTTGTTTATTCTAGCCCGACGGAAGATGTAAAAATAAAAGCTATTTTGAAGGACGAAACAATCTGGCTTTCGCAAAAAGGCATGGCGGAACTTTTTGAATGTTCAACGGATAATGTCGGCCTGCATTTGAAAAATATTTTTTCGTCTGGAGAATTGCAGGAAAATCGAACTGCCGAGAAATTCTCGGTAGTTCAAAACGAAGGCAAACGGACTGTAACAAGACACGTTACTTTTTATAATCTTGACGCAATAATTTCTGTTGGCTATAGAGTGAACTCTGCAAGGGCGACGCAGTTTAGAATCTGGGCAACTGGAATTTTAAAGGAATTTATAAAAAAGGGTTTTGTTCTTGATGACGACAGGCTAAAGCAGGGCGAAAATGTTTTTGGCGCGGATTATTTTCGTGAATTGCTGGAAAGAGTTCGCTCAATTCGCTCGAGTGAACGCAGAATCTGGCAGCAGATAACTGATATTTTTGCGGAATGCAGTGTTGACTACGACAGAAATTCTGAAATTACAAAGAAGTTTTATGCGACGGTTCAGAATAAATTTCATTATGCGATTACAGGGCAAACGGCGGCGGAAATTGTTTACGGAAAAGCCGACCACAAAAAACTATCTTGATGAAAAACAGATCCGACAGCTGGAAAGGACGGTGTCGGGGTATTTTGATTATATTGAAGATTTAATTGAGCGGGAAATTCCATTTAATATGCAGCAGTTTTCTTCAAGCGTGAATGAGTTTTTGAATTTCCGAAAATATTAAAACGGCGGAAGAAAAAGCGGTTTCTGAATACGAAATTTTTAATAAAACTCAGAAAATCAATTCGGATTTTGACAAAATGATTAAAGAACTGGGGGAAGCAGTGCTGCGAGTTTGATTTGAATTTTTGTTATTAAAGGAATTATATAATTTTAATGAGATTTAAAAAAAAAATGGACTATAAAATCGCTTGGAATAAAATTGTATCTCAGGTTAATAAAAAAAAGCGTGAAAAAGAAGAAATGGTGCAAAATACATGGAAAATACTTTTTTTCTACCCTGTTTAATTATTATGATTCTGAAATTGATTCTCAAAGAAATGTTCAAATGTGAGTTAATACAAAAAGAGCTGATATTGTAATAAAAAATGAAAATAGAGATTTGTTTGTTGTTGAATTAAAACGACATACTTTACACGAAGGACAAGCCCAATTGTTTAGTTATTTAAATCAGATGAAATTAAATTTTGGAATTTTGATTTGTGATAATTTATATATTTATGGGAGCCTCTAAAAATTGCAATTTTTAGAGATGCCTATTATAAATAAAATACAAATAAAATGCGAATTTCCCGTAAAACTCAAAAATTTATTTTTGTACTAAAAACTTTATGGTCATGCAGGCAGCGGCACGGCTTAATCCCTGCTTTTCTTTTTCAATCATTTCGTTACAACGGTCCATTTTTGCAGAAAGCACGTCCGTTTCAGAACCATAACCTGTTTCATAAACCGTCTGCTTTTGTTTTATGTTAGAATCCGCAGATTCAATTTTTAAATCCTGGTATTCAATTTTCATTGTACAAACTTCGGCAGTATTCCACTGAGTATTAAAAGTCTTACGGATTGTTGAACGCGCATCAGAAATTTGCAATTCCGAGACGGTAGTTGCACTTTTTTTGCGGGCAATATCATTTAGTTTTTTACCGCCGTCCCAGATTGTAGTTTTTATTCCAAGACTAATATTTGCACTCCAGTCATCTTTTCTGTACCAGTTTGGCTCAATCAGCGGAAATCTTGAACCACCATAACCGGCAGTAACCTGAACGGCAATGTCCGGCTTCCAGTTTTCGTAGCCTTTTGCAATTTCAACGGAAATTTCATTAACTTCTTTTAATTGCGAAAGCATTTTCAGCGACAATTGATTTTCATCAAGGGCATTTTTTAAAAGTTCGTCCTTATTTTGTTTTAGAATCGCCACAAATTGTTCTTCTTTAATTTCGTACTCAATATTTTCTGCCGTAAGTTCGTCAATTCCGGTAATTCGGCGCAATTCAATCAGCTGATTATTTATCTGTTCAACAACATCATTCTGGGCAATTTCAAGTTCTTTGGCCTGAATTTTCGCGTCCACAACATCCTGATGCAAAAGCATCCCGGATTTTTCTGCATTTTCACTTACTTCAACAAGGCGGGCCGCATAAATTTTTTCTTCATCAATAATTTCCATGATTTTATTCAAATACGAAAGACTTATAAGGCGCGTTTCAAGTTCAGTGTTCATCTGATTCTGCTGATTTTGAATTTGAGTCAGTTTTATATCCGCAACCTGTTTGTAAAGTTTTATTGCATTTGTCAGCTTTCCCCAAGTCCAGACCGGTTGCTGCAAAGTAAGGCCAAAAGTGTAATAAGTGTTTTCCATGCCGTCATAAAGCTTTATTCTTTGTCCGGTAGATGCCGGAGAAGTTCCAACCGGCCACTGAATTGAATTGATAATATCATCAACATTCAGATAAATTGCATCCAGGGGGACTTTTGATAAATAAGTTCCGGTAATTTGCAAATCAATGCTTGGGCCAAGTCCTGCTTTTGCGTCCTTAACATCCAAAAGGCTCTGACGATATTCTTCCTGCAGTTTTAGAAGGTCAGGATTACTTTGATTCATCGCCTGCGACAAATCATCAAGACTAAAAAACTGCTTTTCTTGCGCCGTCAAAAACGAAATTGAAAAAATCAGACATAAAAAAATTATTTTTCTTTTCATCTTTATACAAATTCTAGTCGTTTAACTTAATTCCAGAATATGAACTTTCTTTAGTGCTAATTGAATTAAAAGTTGAATTCAGTTCTTTTGTACCAACATAAAACTTTACACTTAAAGTAAGAGCTTTGTCCGTGTAAGTGTCATCAAAAATATCATCATTTGAATCCGGTGTTATTGTAAAATTTCCGTGATTTTGAACGATCTGAGTATTTGTAGAACCAACCGTAACCGCACTTGTACCTTCACTTCCAGAATCAACAGTCCGTTCTTCTGTACCTTCGCCAATTTTTGCAATGATTGTAAGACCGTCGTCAGCGCTGCTTCCAAATTCAGAACCATCAGAATGATAAGTTCCACTCAAAGTCGGCAAGCTCAAACGGCAGGCTTTTCCGTAC
Organism: bacterium; assembly: GCA_963601995.1. GTDB lineage: Bacteria > Spirochaetota > Spirochaetia > Treponematales > Treponemataceae > Treponema_D. The sequence goes on from CAVCIJ010000172.1 coordinate 5,445, forward strand.
AAATTATAACTGTAAGATTCATTTGTACTTGAAGGGATTGTTTTTTCAATCGGAGCGGAATCTAAATCACAAAAAGCGTAATTTTTTTCGTCGTTATCGGCATTCCAACACGGTTTCCAGGTAATTTCATCAGCGGTTTGCTTGTAAGTTATAGTGATTTTCGGGGCATTTTCAGACTGATTTCCATCAGAATCATAAAGATAACGCGGATAACTTACATCAATTATTCCAGAACCGGTAATGGTTCCTTTGAAAACTCTATTCTCTGCCTCATTTTTTCCGTTTGACTGCGGTACAGAAATTTCTACATCAAGTTCAGTTGTTGCCACAGAACCGTTTTTTACATCCTTGAAATTCAAAGTCAGCGCGACATTTTTCCTGATTTTTGTGAGTTCCGTATAAAGCTGATCAGAAGTGCTGTCGCTAACAACTACGGTTTGGCCTCTCGTTAGACCGTAATCTTCGTGATAAAACAGCATATAAAGATCTTGAACGTCGGCATCTTTTCCAAATGTCGGGGAATATTCCTTCCAGACAACTTTGCTTAAAGTAAAACTACCGTCAGAGTCGGTCGTCGTATGACCATAATAACCAGATTGAGGAGTGAATTTTTCTCCTTCTTTCCAGTTGTTAAAATCATCTTCCCGTGTGCCAGCATCCGTGTAAACATAAACGTCAACATTGGCAATACCGGATTTTGGCGTTGAAGTGCTTTCTGCATCAACGACCTGCCCGCCAACTCCCGCATTAAATACGCTGTAACAGG
>CAVCIJ010000173.1:0-12453 GCA_963601995.1 bacterium
AAGAGGCGTAAGACATTCGCTTAATGACTTGCTTTCAATTTCATCTTCATCGTAGGTGATTCCGCTAGATTTTAGGGAGGCACGTTTTATGGCATAGTTTAAGGTGTAAAGAAAAATAGCAAAAAATCCGATTAATATATGAAAAATTATATGAGCAAGATAGAAGAATATTGTAATGCAATAGTAGATGAGTTAAATGGCAGTTATGATATTGAGCCAAGCTTAAAAAGAGCTTTTACTGATGTTATAAAATATTTGAATCAATTTCCGGAAAATCTTTCAAGGCGCTCAAAGAAAAATACAATTGATGTATCGAGTAAAGACGGAATCAGCCAGCTTGCTATTTCATATTTTAATGCTTTTTATTCTCCAACAGTTCCAAAAACACCGACTACAGTTCCTGATGAAATGGTTAGCGTAATTATGCAAACTGTTTTTGGTTATTCACAGGAAGAATCAGAAAAAATAAAAAAATATCATCTTGAATCAATGGCTTGTGAAAATGCGGTTGGTTCTTTGCTTGAGCGTTATCTTGATTCTGTTTTGCGTCCTGCTGGCTGGAGCTGGTGCTGTGGGGATTTTGTTCATGCAATTGACTTTATAAAAAATGAAAATGGAATCTAGTATGAACTTCAGATAAAAAATCGTGATAATTCAGAAAATTCTTCAAGCAGTGCAATAAGGGAAGGAACAGAAATTCATAAATGGTTTAGAACAAAATCAAAAACAGGTGAAACTATGTGGGATAATGTTCCAGATATAATGAAAGGACTTGGTCTTTCAGAAGAAGGTTTTAAGTCCTATGTTGAGAAATATCTGAAAGACCATATAAATTTAGGAAAAGGAAATTAAGTTTAAGCAAATTCTTCAAATAATGAAGGTTGATTTTCCTTATTTTGTTTAGAAAGTCTTTTTTCTATCAATTTTTTTACAGAAATATCATCTGTAAATGTATAACGGGAAAATGGAAATCCTTCTGGCGGTAAATCAAGTTTTTCATTATTTACAAGTTTTACAATTTGTCTTCCGATTGCTGTTCCCAGACTGACAGGAACTGCATTTCCAATCTGTTTGTAGACATCTTTCATTTCTCCAAAAAATTTCCAATCATCTGGGAATTCTTGAATTCTAGCATATTCCTGAATGCTTAAAGGTCTGTCTTTATCTGGGTGACAAAGGTCTGTTGCTGGCATTGTCGGGTCTGTTACGAGTGTAGGACTTGGAGAATCCCATGCAAGTCGCCTGAAAAATCCTGTTTTTCCGCCACCAAGTTTAAGTTTTTCTCCCATTGCTTCGTACTGAACACTTTCGGGCAAATCTTTCCAATATTGACCAGCTTTAAGCATTCTGAAAAATTTTAGCCTTCGTTCTGGAAATTTCATTGATTTTTGATTTTCTTCCTTCAAATCTGAAATAACTTCTCTGACAGTTCTCCATTTTGGCAAACCAAAATTTCCATTTTCATCATTTGTTGGTGGAAGATATGGAACTTTCTGACCATCTCTTGAACAGAAAAATACAACACGTTCCCGTTTTTGAGGTGCTCCGTAATTTGCGGCGTTATAAAGGTTAAAAGAAACTGCATAGCCACCTTCTTCAAGTTTATTTAAAATATAAAGAAGTGCACCGCCTTTTTTTTCTTCCGGTGTTTTAGGGGCAAATCCAAAACGCTTTTCCATTTCCTCGCTTTCAAATGGTGCAGAAAGAATCCCACGGACATTTTCAATAACTGCAAATTTTGGACGAAGCTCAAGAATTCTGTCTATAAAAGTTAAAAATACATTTCCTCTTTTGTCTTGAAATCCTTTTCGTTGACCCGCAGTACTGAATGCCTGGCACGGAGGCCCTCCGATAACAAGATCAATTTCTTGATTTTCTGAAATGTTTGCAAATTTTCTTATTTCGCTGGCTGAATAATTGTTAATATCACAAATTAAGCCGATGTTCGGACGATTCAATAAAATTGTTTTGCGTGCATTAGGTTCTATTTCAGAGGCAAGAAGCGGGTGAATTCCTGCTTTTTCAATTCCATAATCCAAGCCCATTGCTCCAGAAAAAAAACTGAGTGCAACAATATTGGGAATTTCATCAGATTTTCTTATTTGATCTGGAATATCTTTGCAAAATTTAAAAATGGTTTCAGTATTATTCAAAAATGATGAGTCTATAACCCAGGTTTTCCCGACTTGTTCAGCTTTTATTTTTCCATCGCGGATTAATTTTCGTGTATATTGAGGGGTGCATTTTAGAAAACTTGAAATTTCTTCAACCGATAGGTACTGTTTATTTGTTTCCATATCGAAACTATATGCAAACTTTCAAAAATGATCAAGCCCGATTTTAAACTTTCAAGAAGATTATCTTTGTTGATTTTTTTTGAATGTTGAAGGAAGACAAGATTGAAAGTAAGACAATGACTAAATCAAAAATGTTCCATCCGTATTTAAAGAAATCTTTATTAAAGGCAATAAATTTTAAGACAAGTTCAAAAATGAAAATTACAAGACAGACCTGATCTATAATGAAGAAAACATTTTTATACTGGGCAAGACTTGCCGAAGTTTCAAGTCCAAGTGAAATTATGTTTACTAAAATTACAAATAACATAAAGTATTCAAAAGGACTGTCAGCTTTTCCGTCTACAAGGCTTCTTAGATTTTTATAGAGATGATTTATTTTTTTTGCTTTTCATTTTGTTTCCTTAAGTGTCCAGAATTCAGTAAAGTCTTTTAAGTATTCATCTTTTAATGAAAGTTTTTTATTAAAAAGACTTTCGTTAAAATACTGCGTTAAAGGAAAATCAGTCCCAAAAAGTATTTTCTCTTTATTTTTTATATGATTTGAAATAGAAGAAAGATTTTCTTTTGTAATATACGCTGTGTCACAAAAGACATTTTTATATTTATTTACAAGTTCACAAACTGTTTTAGCAGGATTTGAATGAGCAAGTATTACTTTTGCTTCGGGAAAATTTTTAAAGAACTCTTCAAAATGAAGTGGATTACTTTCTTCCAAGCCCGAATGAATCAAAATAAATTTTCCGTTTTCTTCTGCGTATTCAAAAATATTTTCTAAGCATTTTTTATGAAGAGGATTTTTTAAGTTCCATTTTTGTGCAAAAGGATGAATTTTAAAACCTGCATAATCAAAGGCACCCATTGCAGATTTTACGCTGATATTTTTTTCTGCATAGTTTGGAATAAACCAAAGGTAGGGACAAACTTCCAGAATTTCTGATGTAAATTTTAATGCGTATGCGGTTTCTTCTTCAATTTTTGAAAGTTCTGCATCATTTCTGCAGGAAGATGTTGAAGAAAAATAAATTTTATTTACATGCGTCTGCCTTGATTTTTCTTCTATTGCGTTAAAAACCTGCAGAGCATCATAATAAATTTTGTTGAATTGTCCTATGTGAACGTGATAGTCTGTCATAAAAAATAAAGAGATATTTTAGAGAAGAATCTAAAATATCTCTGGTTTTTAAAATTGTATTATTTTAGCACTGCTGCCATATGTGGTTGCCAGAAGAAGTATCTGGGCATCTTCCACCGAAAGTTGATGAAGGAAAAGATGAAGTGCTTACCTGTTTACCGCATTTTGTACACATCCATTTTGCCCCTGCAAAATTTCCTTTTGCCATTGAGCATGCATACGAAGGTTTTTTAATGTTTTTCATTTCTCTCTGATTCATAATAAGATCCTCCAAAATAATTTTTTTAATCGCGAAGAGGGAGCAAAGCGACCGACTTCGCGATTAAAAGTATGTTTGTCAACATACTTTTAGGGTATACCCTAAAAGTGCCGCTTCGCGGCCAACTATTTGGAGTGTAACAGAGGTCGTCTATCAAAGTGTGATAGCAAAGGAGAAAAATAGCATCACAGTACGCGTCAACCATACAACTTGCAAAATTTTATAACTTAGTCCGTTACAAGCGCATTGTTTTCTATTATGTATGTGCAACAGAAAGCTTCTCCGCACTTATAAATATTTTATTGCAAATCCATATGCTCAAAATCCAAATCCAGCTGTTTAAACGGAACGACAATTTGATTTTTATATGCTGACTGAATCTGTTTCAAAATAATTGCTGCATTTTCTTCCGCAGAATTTACAAGAACTGCATAAGAAGTATTTTCTTTTTTTAAGCAGAGCAATTTTGCAAAGCGATATTTTGCACTGTCACCCAAACACCAGTCTAATTTTTCTTTTACTGAATTAAAAAGTAAATCAATATCAGTATACAAATTTATTTTTGCCGTCTGTTCCATTGCTTTATCATGAAGTTTTTTTAATGAACTTATTTTTTTCGTGAACTCAAAATTTCTGTCAACTGTAATAAAATGAAACAAAAGAGCTTCACTAAAGGGCATTACAATTCCTTTTTTACAAAAATTTCCTTGATACAAGCAAAGCGGCTCGCCTATATAAAACGGAACTTGCTTCGTAAAACCATCTGTAACTTTTTCTGCTTCTTCAATTTCAGTCTTTATCATCTTTGCAAATATTTCTTCTATATCATCTCTTTTAATTAAATCTTCCAGGTAAAAATTTTTAAGATGAATTTTATATCCGCGGTGAATTAATTCTTTTTTACAAAGCAATCCGTACTGACCAAAGACTTCGCTTCCTTCATCAGTTGGAAAATGCAAGTCATAAACCGTTTCTTTGCTGTTATCTTTTTTTAAGGCATTCAAAAGTTCTTCCAGACTTACAAGCATAGAAAAATATTCTTTGTTCATCGCGTAGTTTATTGGCTTGTGATTTTTTAATTCCTGTGCACAGATAAGATTTTTATCCGCAAAATAATTTTTTAAAATTGGAGTATACATTCCAAGATTTGGTAAAAGAATTTTTTCTCCAGTTTTAGAATTTTCTTTTTCACTTTCTATATTTTTTTTATTCTGCTCGCATAAAGAGATTTGATTTTGTTTTTGCAAAGAATATAAAAATGCTTCAAGGCGCGTAATTACTCCAACTTTTGAAGAATGCTCATCAACTTCAAGCTGTAAATATTCCCGTTTCTGCATTTCGCTTTGAAAAAAATGCTGAATTGCTGTATCCGGCCCGCATCCGTGATTTGTAATATAAATTGGATAAAAATTTTTATTTGCCTTTATGATTTTTAATCCAGTTAAAATATGCTGACCAAAAGGCCAATACATATCTTTATAATCGTGTTCAACATGCATATAACTTGCTTCAAGATGTTCAAGATGAACAACACGACAGCCCATTTTATTTAAATGATCTTCAATTCCCATATTTAAAACCGGATCGCTTAAATTATAAACTCTGGAAATTAAAACAAAAATCGGTTCATCGCTTTGTAAAAATTCCTTTCCTAATTTTTCAAGACGATTTGAATGTGCTACAAGATTTCTAAATCCTGCAATTGCTGCCAAAAGCATTTTTGGAGGAAGCACATTTATGTCTTTTGAAATTGACAGAATACTTTTAAGCATAAATTTTTTTCCGAAATTCAAACTTAATTCCGGCATAATCAATTTAATTCCACGTTCTTTTAGATGAAAAGCTTCTTCCATTAAAAGCGGACTTGTCTGCATATACATACACGAATAATCTTTTCTGGCAACTGAACCTTTGTGTCGGATTGTGTACAATCGCGGAAGAACAATAAAGTCAACATCCTGCTCCAAAAGCCATGCAATATGACCATAAATCAGCTTAATTGGATAACAGGTTTCGGCGGTAACATATTCATTTGCCTTGTTTACAATTTCTGCATTTGTTAAAGGAGACAAAACAACTTTAAAACCTAATTTAGTAAACATTGTGTAAAAAAGCGGAAACATTTTGTGTAAAAATATTACGCGCGGAATACCAACAGTTTTTTTAGCGGATTTTTTGTCATCTTTTAGTAAGTGATTTGTGCGTGAATAATCTGCATTGTAATTTTGAAGATATGATTTTTCACTTTCCTGCAAAAGACGGGCATTTAAAATCTGATTTTTTTCTTTATTAAATTTTATCTGATGACTGCTGATTAAAAGACTTGCCGCACCCAAAGCACCTGTTACGCTAAAATATGGAGTAACCCTGATTTGTTTTTTTGTGATTGCACGGAATGCACAAATAACTGCCCGATTGTAAGCAATTCCTCCCTGCACAGCAATTTTTTCTCCAACTTTTTTCTGATTTACAACACGAAACAAATAATTTGAAGCAATGGAATAGACAAGCCCTGCACACACATCTTCAAGTAAATTTCCTTGAGATAAAGCACGATTTATACTTCCCTCTATAAAAACTGTACAGCGGTTTCCAAGCATACACGGATTTTTTGCTTTAAGTGCAAGTTCAATAAAATCGCTCATAGAAATTCCAAGTTTTTTTATCTGCTCTTCCAAAAAAGCTCCAGTTCCGGCAGCACAAACTTTGTTCATTTCAAAATCAATCATTCTGCCGTTTTTTACGCTCATATATTTTGAATCCTGACCGCCAATTTCAAAAACTGTGTCCGTGTCATCCAACTGCAAAACTGAGCCCTGCACCTGTGCAGAAATTTCGTTAATTATTAAATCCGCATTAATTTCTTTTCCAATATATTCGCGTCCTGAACCTGTAACTGCAATTTTAGGCTTATTTAATTTTAATGAAGGATATTTTTCATAAAGCTTATCAAGTTCAGATTTTACAATGTCTAAAGGCTTACCGGCAGTTTTTACATAAGAATAATAAATCATCTGATTTTTTGAATTGATTAAAACCAGATTTGTACTTGTAGAACCAATGTCTATTCCCAAAAAGGCTTTTTCATTTTCATCAAAATCATAAAGTTTAAATTCCGGAAAATCTTTATCACTAACAAAATTGCATAACGGCTCGTAAACTGATTTTTGCTGAATGATTTTTTCTGCCTTAATCTGATTTTTTAGTGAACTTATTAAAATTGAATTTTCAGCCAGATTACAAAGTCCGAGTGCCGCTGCAAAAACAGAATCTTCATCAGGAATAAAATCTTCATCGTTTAGTTTTAGTAAATCTTTAAAAGCCTTAACTACGCCAAAATTTTTTGTAAGTCCGCCGCAAAGTAAAACTTTTTTTTCCACATCCTTATTATGAAGCAAAGTTGATTTAAAATTTCTGACAAGTGCATAACACAAACCTAAGAGAATGCCGCATGTTGATTCGCCTTCCTGCATACGATGAATCATATCTGTTTTTGAAAAAACGCTGCATCTTCCTGCAATCTGAGAAATTGATTTTGCTTCTTTTACAGTCTGACTGATTTTTTCAAGCGGAATTGAAAGCCTTGTTGCCTGCTCTTCAAAAAATGCACCTGTTCCCGCAGAACAATTTGAATTTTTTCTGGTGTCAAAAAGCAAATCCGAATTTTTTGTAATATAAAAAGTATTTTGCGCCCCAAAATAAACCAAACTTTTTACAGAAGTTTTTTTCCGTAAATAATTTTCCAGTGCAAGCTGCTGACTTACAATAAATTTTTCTTCGACTAAAAGACCTGCAGCACTTCCTGTAACACAAAGTTTTACTTCATCAGTTTCGCCAAAATTAAATTCTTCAAGCATTTGCAAAGCACATTCTTTTACTTTATTGTGATGTGATTTTTCTATTTTTTTTACACTTTCACCTTTATTCACTAAAATCATTTTTATGCTGAATGCACCAGCGTCAATTAAAAGTTTCATAATTAAATTTTTTATTCCTTGTTAGTTTTTGCTAACTTTATTATAGTAACGTTATATATAACTAACTGTATCCACAGATACAGTCTGCTAAAAACTTAAAAATTTTTATAAGACAAAAAAATTGATTAAATTAACTGATGAAATTCTGGAATCATTAAAAAAATGTAATTTATTCAGAAATATAAAAAATCCGGAAGAAATTTTAAATTTTCTGCAAAGCAATAAAGAAGTTGAATTGAAACAATTAAGAGCGCAAAATGTGATTTTTAGAATGGGAGAAGAAGCTCAAAAACTTGGAATCATAATAAGCGGAAAAATCGGTGTAGAAAAAATTCTTAATAACGGTGAAAATCTTGCAATCGCTTTTAAAACTTGCGGAGATTTAATTGGAGAAGCCGCAATTTTTACAAAAGTAAAAAAATATCCCTGTCAGCTGACAGCCCTTACGAATTCAAAAATAATTTTAATTGACCGTAATGCAACTTTGGAATTACTGCAAAAAGACAAAACCATTCTGGAAAATTTTCTTACAGAATTAAGCACAATGACTTTTGCCTTACAAAATAAAGTTGAACTTTTAAGTCACTCTGGAATTGCAGAAAAAATATCATTTTTCTTACTGGAAAAATCGCAGCAGACTGGCAGCACCACAATTGAACTTCCGGAATCTATTACAAACTTTGCATCATTTTTAAATGTTTCAAGAACTTCACTCCACAGAGAAATTAAAAAATTAGAAAATTCCGGTACAATCAAAATCTGTAAAAAACAAATTCAGATTCTTGATAAAAAGAAATTGGAAACTTTTTAATGAAAAATTTTTCAGTTCTTCAGCTTAATCAAAAATCTTGTAATTTGTTATATTATGTGAAATGATTACAGCCAGGCAGTTTTTTAGCAATGGGCGATTAACTCAGAGGTAGAGTGCTACCTTCACACGGTAGAAGCCATTGGTTCAATTCCAATATCGCCCAAAGTTTTTCTTTTTATCCGGCACTTCCATAAAATATTTGATTTCCTGTAAAATCAGAGATTATGAAAATCTCTAGGAAAATTTTAAAATCACTTTGTTTATCAGCAAATTTTGTTTTATTTTTTTCATGCACTGCAAATGCAAAGCCTTTTGAAAGCGACGCCAGTTTTTATCAGAATGTAATAAATTCATTCAACAGCCCTGAATCGAACCATATTTCAAATAAAGAAAAATTACAAAGCATAAATGTTTCGAACCTTCCGTCTGAATTTCCAGATGAAGTTTATGTAAAAACACTCACACAAACTTTTTTAAAAGGATTTCAGTTCATTTTAAAAGACGGAAAAATCTATTCAAAGCAGGATGGCGAAACTGAATGGAAAATTTTTCTAAAATCAGGAAAACCTAAGGACGCCGAAGAAATTTGCGAAATTTATGCTGACGGAGACTGTCTTTTTGCCTTTGACAACAAGGGCCGTCTTTTTAAGATTTACACGCAGAAATTTGCCACAGAAAAACCTTTTGTATGGAAAAACACAAACGGCTGGCCGCAGAAAACTCAGCTTGTGCAAAATGATCTGGTCATAAAAAATCGTGGCTGGGCAATGGGCGCAAGAAGAAAAGATGTTCTTTGGTACGAAGACATTTTTAAAAATCAGCACCACTACGGCACAATGGGTCTTGAAACAATTTATTTTTTAAGTGAAGACGGACAGCGCATTTTGTTTACAGATTCCGGTCTGCCAAACGATTTTTCTAAAAGCATAGAAAATCCAGAAGATGGAAAATTTATTGCGCGCAACATAGCAAATTCTGCATCAACACTTTTTTTAATTGGCGATGATGGAACAATGTACACGAGGCTTATTGATTTTGACACAATGGGCTGCGATCCAATGTTCTTTAAATACACTTATGTAAAACTTGAGCAAAAATATGCAGGAAGCGAATATCTTTCAAACTATTCACCTTGGGGACTTCCAGCAGAACCATGGAAAAAGGAAAATCCAATCAAACTTGAAGGCAAGGCGCATCTTACAAAGTTTATTTCAATTCATCAAAACGGAGTTGGAAATTATGCCAGAGAACTGCGTGTTGCAGGAACTGACAGCGAAGGAAACACAGGCTATTACTACAAGCAGATTTTAAATGATGACTGGAACTTTAAAAAAGCACCTCTTAAATTTGCAGAAAATGATTTTTTAACAGGAAATAAAAGTCGTGGAAACACAACAGACTTTTCTTATTCAGGATATTTGAGTCTGAACGGAAAGAAAAATGAAGGAATCGAAATTTCCACACAAAACTTTTCGCTTACAAGTGAAGGCGGATTTGACTTAAATTTTAAAATGAAAGGCAGTAACTGGAGCGAAGAAAAGATTTTGCGTTTTTACAATGTTATGCAGTGGACTTACGTTACAAGAGTTGCGCCAGGCTACGACGGAACTGCGATGTACTATTTTGTAACGCCAGTTTTTGACGACAGTCTGCTTAAATGCGAACACGAAGAATTTGAAAAAATTCTAAAATCAATTTTTGAAAAAAACAATAAAAAAACATTTGCGCTAACGGCCGCTGCAACTACAGATTATCTGGAAATCTACGGAAACGAAAATACAATCACAAAAACTCCGTTCAAAATTTTTCTGACAAAAACGCAGAATTCGCAAATTGCTCAGTACAATTCTTTTTTAAGCCCCGAAACTATGAAAGTTTTAAGCAATTATTTTTTGTATAACGAAGACAATCCCGAAAGCAGCCAAGAACTTTTGCTTGAAAAAGGAAAAATTTACACTCAAGAAAATCTTCAGGAAATTCAAGGCAAAATTCAGGACAATATTTTTTATAGAAGATTTTTAAACGGTGAACTTGAAGCATACAAAAAATATTCACGCAACTCAAATATTTCGCGCTGGAGCTATAATTTTGTAGATTTGATTGCAACCGTAACTCTCTTAAATCAAATCGATTTTCCCAAAATCAAAACAATGTCAAGTTTTGGCGGAAGACTTTTAAAATCCAACGCAGAAAGCTTCCAGTCATTTTATGAGTACAGATCGCTTACTGCCCCACACGTTATTTCACTTTTGGATCTTAGAATAAAAGCGTATAAAAAACTTGAAAATGAAATTGAACAGAACGGAAATGCAGTTCTTCCAAATCAGCTTCGTAATTCCTATGCAGAATATTTTGATGAGGCAAAAATTCCAGATTTTGTTGAAGGAATAAGTCCACGCAAATTCAAGGCAGAAAAAGCATCCTTTTCAAGAATCAATTCACTTGCAATGTATCCGGGATTTTATCTTACTATCGGAGATAGCAGCAACGAGCAAACAGTTCTTGTTGTTGCACAAAAGTCTGCAAAAACAATCTTTGATCGCGGAAAGAAAAATAATTCCTACGAAAATCTAAAGAAAAAACCGCTCAAACTCAAAGTAAACTTTATTGTAGAAGAAGGAAAATCACGCCTTTTAGATTCAGCCACAAGAGTAAGTTTTCTTGATGAAAAAGAAGGAACTTTAACCTGGAATGGCGAAAGCATAAAAATCATTGTAGACAATAAGTCAATTTTTGAAGGCAGCATAAATTAAATTTTTCAGTGATGAAAAAAATTCTCATGTTTAAGAAAATTTTCTCTTAAGCACGAGAATTTTTGGTTTACAAAAATGTCTTCGCGCCTGCAAGAAAAATTTTCGCTCAACAAAAAAAATTTTGCACTTAAGAAAATATCTGCGGCATTACACGCGTGCCGTGTTGCTAACAGAATTTTTTCTTAACAAGAAAATTCTGCATATTACTAAAAAAATTTTCTCTTAACAAAAAATCTAACCGAAAGAAAAAAATCCCTTCACAGAAAAATTTATAATGTTTCTATTGACAGAAACATTATAAAGGCGTTACTATTAGTAGAAACAAAAAAAATTAAGATAAAAATTGAGATTTTCCTCTCAATTTTTTACAGGAGATTAAAATAAATGTCAGCACGAACAGATTCTTTATATTTTTCACTTCCCTGCGACCGCTACACGCCATTTTCTTTGGCAAGAAAAATCGGGGCAAAGGCAATTCTTGAAAGCGCAAGTTTTGCACGGGGAAAAGAACGCTATTCAATTTTAATGATGGAAGAAGCCTTTCATATTATTCAAGATGAAAATGGAGTTGCATTTTTAATTGAAGGAAGAAGACTTCCTTACAACGGCAAAAATACAAACGGCGAAACAATCGCTCCTGGAAGCCGCATTCTACACACACCAGATATTCTTGACGCACTTCTCTACGTGGCTCAGCAGAATGATCTTTCAATCATAAAAAATGACGACGGTTCAATTTCAGCAAATTCAATTCCGGTGCCTGCAAGCGGACTTGGTTACTTAAGTTACGAATTCTGTGCAAGATGCGACACAATCACAATGGCAGCACAAACAGACGAACTTCACATTCCGGAAAGTGAATTTATTGCAGGTCACATTTACATAATATTTGATCATTTTACAGAAAAACTTCATGTTTTTGCGCTCAATTACAACGAACATCAAATTGATTTGAACGAAGCCGTAAGCAAACTAAAAAAAAGACTGAACGATATGGATTTTAGTTATCTCGACAAGCCCGAAGAAGCCGAGCCTGTACGAACAATCACAAATCTTGAGCAAAGTGAAAAAGAATACAAAGAAAAAGTTGAATCGATTAAAAAAGAAATTATTGCCGGAAATCTTCTTCAAGCAGTTCCATCCCGCAGACTTCAGCTTGAATGTGCAAATTCAGCACTCGAAATTTACAGAAGACTCCGCAGTATAAATCCAAGTCCTTAT
>CAVCIJ010000174.1:0-4383 GCA_963601995.1 bacterium
TAGGAGTTACAAGCGGAACATAGCCAACATCTTTATGAACCTTAGGCAGTTCAGCAAGAACATCGTCCATTTTGTCAGAGGCACCCTGCTGTTTCAACTGAGATTCAAGATTTGAAAGCATTCCACCAGGAACCTGAGAAAGCAAAATGCGTGTATCAGCACCCAAAAATTTAGATTCAAGGGAAGAATAATGACTGCGCACATCGCGGAAATATTTTGCAATTTCAAGAAGAGCCTTTGTATCAAGACCTGTATCCAATTCTGTTCCCTTAAGCATTTCTACAACAGTTTCAGTCGGAGAGTGACTTGTTCCCATCGACATAGAAGAAATTGCCGTGTCAAGAATATCAGCACCAGCTTCAGCAGCCTTTAACAAAGTTGCAACAGAAAGTCCAGTTGTAGAATGAGAGTGAATTTCGATTGGAAGATCAACTTTAGCCTTTATTGCCTTTACAAGATTATAGGCATCATAAGGCTTTAAAAGTCCAGACATATCTTTTATACAAATTGAATTTGCACCAAAATCAGCGTAAGTTTTTGCAAGGTCAGCATATTTTTCGATTGTATGATATGGAGTTACAGCGTAAGAAATTGCCATCTGAACGTGTTTTCCAGATTTTACAGCAGCTTTTGTAGCTCTTTCAAGATTGCGAGGATCATTACAGGCATCAAAAATTCTAAACACGTCAATTCCATTTTTTGCCGCAGTTTCAACAAACTTATCAACAACATCATCAGCATAATGGCGGTAACCAAGCAGGTTCTGACCGCGCAAAAGCATCATAATTTTTGTGTTAGGCATAGCCGCATGAAGTTTTCTAAGGCGCTCCCAAGGATCCTCGTTAAGAAAGCGAATACAGGTATCGTAGGTAGCACCGCCCCAACCTTCTACAAATTTATATCCGATTTTATCAAGCATCGGGCAGGCAGGAAGCATATCAGCAGTTGTCATGCGTGTAGCAAGAAGAGACTGATGAGCGTCACGGATTGCAAGTTCTGTAATTCCAACTTTAGACATAAAAATTAACCTCTGTTTTAAAGAAAATAAGGTCAGATTCAAAAAAAATTGAAACTGACTTTCAAAAAACTCCTTTTTACTGAAGTTCTTGAGTTTTATTTGGTTTAGTAACCTCTAAAAATTACAATTCTTAGAGATGCCCTTTATTTCTAAAAACTTAAAGTTTCTAGATTTTTTTTAATTTTATTATAACTCCTTTTCATGAACCGCAGCAGCAATTGCAGCAACAATTTCACCATTATCTGCAGAAACTGAAGGTGCAGCAGCAACATCTTTTTTTTCTTCCTTATCAAGTTTTAGTGCGTGAACTGTAACATGAAGAAGCTTCATAACAAGAATAAGAATCACTAAAAATAAAAAAACAACGCCCATACCAAGCAAAGTCAAAATTCCGCTTTGACTAAACATTTGACCGACTGTCATAATTCCTCCAAAAAAAAAGTAATCAGCTTCTGATTATAGATAAATTTGTTAAATATTACAATTAAGACAAGTTCTAAAAATTGCAATTTTCAGAAGTAACAAAAAATACCTTTAAATTTCTATGGGATTTTTTACAAATGGCACCACTCATCAACTGCCTTAAAAAGCGAATAAACATCGATTCCGTTAACAAAAGTTCCTTCAGGATAAATTTTAAGCATATTTTTGCAACCGTAAACAAGTTGATCGCTGGTAATTCCGTGCCGCACAGAAAGTTCAGCTTCAAGAAGCGCAGAAAGATGATCGGCAACACGCACAGTTTTTCCGTCAACAGGCATAAGCTCATCAAAATTATAAAGCTTATTCAGCTCTTCAAAACTGACTTCCTGAGTTTTTGAATCAAGAAAAATTCTATTTGCAAACTCGCTGCTTGCAAAATAGAGAATTTCGTCTCTATAAAAATCTTCCATCAGCGGAACAAGTTCTTTGCTTACAATTTCATCTTCAATCTGCTTTACAATTGAAGGAAGTTCGTCAGTTGCCTGCTTTACTGGAGAAATAATATCACGTGTAACGCTTTCCGGAAGGTCATGAAACAGGGCCGAAAAAAAATTGTTATAAAAGCGGACAGGACAAATTTTTACAGGACTTTCGTTTTGAAAAAGCAGCGTAAGAAGTGCAACAAAGTAGCAGTGCCCCAAAACAGAAGTTTTTGGAATTCGTGGAGTTTGATTCCATCTTGTTTGAAAACGAAGCTGCTCAATACGCGTTAAAAAATCAAAAGGTTTTTGTTTTGTAATTAAAAGTTGAAGTCCACGCAAATCAAGATAAGACTGAAGGTCAGCATTTAAATCACGGCGAATCTGTTCAAGCCTGAACGGTTCGTTTACAAAGCTGAGCATTTCAAGTTCTCTAAGACTTGAATATTTATGAGCCGCACGAAAGACACGAACCGTATCCTCTTCGTTTTCATCCATCGGCTTGTCGCCATTAAGTTTTGCAATATAATCTTCAAATCTGGAAAAAAGAGATGGGTTATCGATAAGATTTTTGTATTTTTCAAGAACCCAAAGATTGAGTTTTTTATATTCCTGCGGATACTGACTTTTTATAAGCGACTGAACAGGACTTTTTATATCGCAAAGCTGAATTTTTCTAAGCAGATCAAAAAGTGACACATAAATCATCCATTCCCAGTCAATTTTTTTCCCTGCATTTTCCTCATACTTTCCAATAATGTAGGCAAGAAACATTTTTTCAGCCTGCTTGTCCATTTCAACAATTTCAAAAGGGCGCACAAGATCGTTCCAGCGCTGAATCGAAAAGCCTTCAAAAATTTTAAAAAGAAATTCTATTTTCATTTACTATCAGTAAACTCCAAAAAAATAAAAAATCAACTATTTGCTTGCTCCAGACTTTGCATCAGCTTCCATTTTTGACTTCCACACAAGTGCCTTTTTTCTGATTTCCTCAGCACCGTTACTGTCATGAAGCAACATTGCAATTCTTCTTCGCGCAACCAAAAGTTTTATACCAAGACTCATATCGTCAATGCGGCGTGTTGCAGTTTCGTAGCGGTCTCTGTATTCCATTGCACTTTTATCAAGAAGTTTGCAAATAAGGCGCACGTAAAGAACTGTATTGTCGTAATCAGGAGAACGCGGATCGTAGTAATCTTTAAGAGCTTTCTGCATATCAATAAAATTTTTTGCAACAACAGCAAATCGACCGCGAAGTTCAACAAAAGAGGCCTTCCACTTTGAATTGTCACCAAAGGCATCAACTAAAAGCTGAATAGAAAGCCCAAGTTTTCTTATTAAATAAAATCTTTTTTCAATAGGAGTGTTTACAATATTTTCGAGTTTTGGCGTAAGTTCAGAATAAGGACAGTCAACTAGATTGGAAACAATGTCTTCAAGGTAAATAATCGCTTTATAAATTGATTTTCTGGCATCATTCAAGGCATCATTATTTTTTGTTTCCAGAATTTCAAGAGAAATATTATTTATACACATATAAAGGCTTGCAACATAAATCATTTCTTCGCTCAGAATAATTTTTTTGTATTCAATTCCAGCATTGTCAGTCCGCATAAGAAGCGTCATACCCTTTTCTTTTTCAAGGGATTCTTTTATCTGCTTCTTGATCGGCTCAACTGTCTGAGCAAATTCATTTCTTGATTCCTGACTTATGGCCATTAAATACCTCCAAATTTTTTTAGCATCGAAGCCGCATATTCAAGTGCCTGTGAAGAAGAACTGTCTCCCGAAAGCATTCTAGCGATTTCTTTTACCCTCTCATCTCCTGTAATTTCAAAAACATCTGTTGCTGTTGTATTATTTGAAATGCCTTTTTGAATCTTAATTTGATTATCGGCATAAACTGCAATACTTGCCAGGTGAGTTATGCAAAGAATTTGTTTTTTTGATGCAAGTTTTTTCATATGCTCACCCAAAGAAACTGCAACCTCACCACCAATTCCTGTATCAATTTCATCAAAAACCAAGGTTTCCATTGTATCCGCATCAGAAAGTATTGTTTTCAATGAAAGCATAACACGACTCAATTCTCCACCGGAAGCAATTTTTGTTAACGGAAGCAAAGGCGAACCGGGATTTGCACTTATCAAAAATTCAATATCATCCATTCCATAAGGACCGCATTTCTGCTCAAATTCACTGCCAGCTTTTTCCTGCAAATTCACTCTAAAAACAGTTGACTTCATTCCAAGTTTTGCAAGAACTTCTTCAACCTGTGCCGACATTTTTTGAGAAGCAGTTTTTCTTTTTTCGCTTAAATTTTTTGCCCGGGAATATAAATCTTTTTCAAGATACGCAATTTCTTCCTGAATAGCAGTTTTATCAGCACCTTCGCCGCAAAGTTTTTCAAGTTCAATTTCTGCATTCTGCCTGTAATCTAGAATTTCCTGAATTGAAGCATTC